>JANQPW010000399.1 GCA_028285285.1 Silvanigrellales bacterium | reverse complement strand
AAAACCACGCAAAACCCTTTGTGCTGCTGGGCATCTCCCTTTCGGGCAACATTGCTCTGCTTCTCAATGGTCAGTCTGCGGCCGGAGAATCAGAACCCTTTCCTGACTCGCATGTGGCGACTCTCGCTCTGAACCCCATCATCGACGTGGAGCGTAGCGTTCGTGCCATGCCTTCTGTGGCCTTTGGCGTGTTCGACTCTTACTACGTGCGTCGCCTCAAGAAGCAGATCGCCGAACGCCACACACTCTATCCCGACTTGCCAGAGAGTGAACTGCCCAACCGCTGCACTCTTTTTGACCTCGACGATCGCTACACCGCCCAGCAGATTGGTTACAAAAACGCTCGCGAATACTACTCAAAAACCTCACCGGAACTCTGGTTGCAACACATCTCCAGGCCCACGCGCATCATCGCCTCTCGAGATGATCCCATTGACACTTGCGACTACTCCCAGCTCAAGCTCGGCCCAGGGGTGACCATAGACCTCCACAACTACGGCGGACACCTCGGTTACCTGTCACGGAAAAAGGGGCTGTTCAACGATCGCCATTGGATAGACGAGAAGGTGATCGCCGAGGTTCGGCAACTGTTTCAAGGGCAGAAAGCTAGGGTATAGGTTGACAACGCGGACAAAGGAACACACTTCGCCCTCCACTCACCACGCGCTGGACAACTCCAGAACAAGAGCGCTTCAAACAAGGCTCACCCTCCCGGCCATAGACCTGATGCAATGCCGAGAAATCACCCTTCTCTCCTTGGAAGTTCCGATACGTCGAAATGCTCGAACCCCCAGCCTCAATGGCTTCCAGAAGAAGGGTGCTCAGGTTTTGTGCCAACTTGCGAGGTTGGCCCCGGCGCTGACTGAGTTGGGCAACTGGCAACAAGGGTGACACACCAGTGCGAAAGCACGCTTCACAGGCATAGATGTTCCCCACCCCGCCGATTTTCTTTTGGTCCAAAAGAAAGTCTCTTAGCTTGCGCGCAACTCCCTTCTTTTGAGCTTCTTCCAAACACCTCTGCACCTGAATCGGCACCA
>JANQPW010000394.1 GCA_028285285.1 Silvanigrellales bacterium | reverse complement strand
ACAACCACGAGCTTGCCCTTATTTTCCTCACCAATCAGGGAAGGCTTGAGGCCAGCTTACAAAACCATGTGGAATCAGCTGGCGTGGCCCATTTTCTCGCCATTTCTGCGGCCCAGCTCAACCCCACCATACAACTCAGCCTCAGCATTTTGGGTTGGATCGCTCTGCAGCTGCTGTGGCGCCTGCAGCGACACCCACAAGCCCCCCTTCCTCTCCTCCCCTTTCAGGGCTTGCGGCGAGGCCTGTCACTGTTGCTTTGTGCTGTGCTCGCATCTTTCTATGGCTCTACGGGCTCCCTTCTTCGCATTGCCTACCTGCAATATGCCGCAAACGCACTCTTCCCTGCACTCTTGAGCCGGCGCTGGCTGTCTGGCGAGGTGGCCGGAGCCCACACGCTCAGTTTTGTGGTGCTCACCCTCTTTGTCATTCGCATTTGCTTCGAGCGAAATCTGCTCTTTGACTGGTCATTTCTCTATGCCACCACCGGCGCCGCAGGTTGTTCTTTGGCGCACGCAGGCCTCAACCTGGCACGCCCAAGAGCAAAGCCTTCCCTGGTGCTGAGCCTCGTGCTCACTCAGCTGATCTGCACGGGGCTCTTTTGGCCGCTCCACCCTGTGAACCCACTGGCGGCCTTGGGAGCAAACCTGTTGACAACCCCCATTGTGACCATCTGGATCGTTCCCACGACCTTGATTCTCGGTCTTGGCGTCGCCACCCACACCTTACCTGAACCCTTCCTGGAGGGTTTGGTCTTGGTGGCAGACCAAGGTCTCACGGCGTTTGCGCAAACAGCTCGGCTTTTCGGTGCCCTTGAAGCGCCTGAGTTCCACTTCCTCGAAAGATTTGGAACCGGTGCACAGTGCTATTTGCTTATTGTTGTGTTGTTGTTTCTTTGTTCTGAATCTAGGCCACAGATACCACGGGAACAAAAGGCTGAACTAGGGCGCCGGGTCATCAACCGCGGCACCCGCAGCCTCTGCCCGTGACAAAAGCTCCTCCTCCGTGATCACCGGCACGCCGAGCTTCAAGGCCTTTTTGTACTTTGAAGACGAGCTTTCGGCGTTGCACACCAAAAAGCTTGTTGAGCCAGAAACAGATGACATGACCTGCCCACCCAACGACCGAATGAGTTCCTCATAAAAGGATCGGCTCTTGCTCAGTGAGCCGGTGATGCAGAATTTCAAACCGGCAAACCCGCCCTCTTCAGGACCGCCCAGGTTGTTACCGGAAGCATCTTCTGGCAAGTCCTCCACCTTGATGTGCTCCAGAAGCTCGTCTATGAGGCGGCTCTTTTTCTCAAGTGAATCCACGAAATCGGCTGCGCTCTTTTCCGCCCATCCCTTACGCTCGCCAAGCTCCTCGGCACTGAGTTGCCGAACACGCTCCAAGGTGCGAAAGGCACCAGCCACCTCCTCACACTTCACCTTGCCGCCACGCTTCAGGCCCAAAGCAGTGAGAAACACCGATAGAGGAAGATGTCTTTTCTCAGAGATTGACTGCACCACATTCTTTGCCAGCTTTTCTTTGAAGCCATCCAAAGCCAGGAGATCTTCTTCACGAATTTGAAAAAGATCACTCGGCTTCTCGAGCAAACCCGCTTGTCTGAAGCGCTCCAAAAGCTTCTCAGACACCCCGTAAATCTCAAGGGAGCGCACGAAGTGCAGCATGGCCTCACTGTCTTTGTAAGGGCAGGTTGGGTTGTCGAGACAAAACAAGTCAGGGCCTTGTCGAGTGAGAGGGCTTCCACAGAGGCACTTCTCAGGAAGATCATAATGCGCCGCAGCAGCTTGCTCCACGCCGATGATATAGGGAATCACCTCACCGCTGCGTTTGATCTTCACTCGGGCACCAGGCGCATAGCCTCCCACTTCAATGAACTCGGCATTGTGCAAAGTGGCAAAAGAGATTGTTGCACCCGAAAGGGAAACAGGAACCAACTGGGCTCGAAAAGAAATTTTGCCGCTTCGCCCCACACCCATCTTGATGTCGACCAGCTCTGTAACGGCCTCCGCTCCTGCTTGCTTAAAGGCCAGGCTTCCGCGCGGATGATGGGCCGTTGCCCCCAACCGAGACCACTCCTGCTCATCATCACACCGAAACACAAGCCCATCGATGGCGTAGGGGCGCGACCTCTCAAACCACTCCGAAACCAACTGACTCAAGTGTGCCGCGCTGTCGGAAACCCTCAGCAGTTCCTGTGCAGTTACGGTTAGTGTGAAGCCAGCTTGAACACCTGTCCAAAAGCCCAGCTGCTCCAGTCGTTCCAGCTTGCCGTAGTGCGTGGGGCTAGTTGCGTTGAGCGCCTGATGGGTGCGGTTAGCAGAAACAAGCTCCCCATTTTGCAAACGCAACACAACGTCGTAGGCGCAAAAAGCAAAGCCATCAATGAGTTCGGCCACCTCGGTGATCTCTTTTCGCCCAAACGTACCCGGCACTGCATTGCGAAACGACTCAAAACGATCGGCATGCTGCTGAAAGACCTCTAATGGGAAAAAGACCTCCCCCCGGACCTCCAAACTCACAGGCATTCCCTCGTTTTCCAAAACAGGGAGGTTTTTGGGAACACTCGACATATGAAGCACATGTTCCGTGACATTTTCCCCCAAACGCCCATTTCCACGGGTTGAAGCGCGAAAGAAGCGGCCCGAAACGTCATACTCTAGAGCCAGGGCCATGCCATCCAGTTTGTCGGTCACACAAACGCGTTCCATCTTTTCGACAAATGCCAGCAGGTCTTTCACTTCATATGACTTTGCCAAAGAGAGCATAGCAGGCTCATGGGCCACCTTCTTAGCGGCAGACTCAGGCACCCCGGCATCGGAGCCAACCCGATCCAGCACAGGATGTTCAGGGTCGAGGCCTCTGAGCTCATCTTCGAGAGCATCATAAACGGCATCGGGAACGCTTTCTTCACCACTGTAGTATCGAGCTTTGTAAACAAGCAGCTGGGTCGCGATTTTTTCCGTTTTCTCGCGCTGCGGATTCAAAATTGTTTTCAAGAGATCACCTAGACATCAGGGCTGGGGAAATGGTGTTGCTTTCAAAATCAGCCGACGCCGGCGCCCCTCATGACCCAAGACACCGTGGTTCCACCCTTCAAACTCAAGGGAAACCAAGCTTCCATCATCCACAAGGATCTCGGCTCGCTTCTCAAACTGCAAACGGATTGTCCCCTCAGCTTGATCACCCGAAGCCACAACCTGACCGTCGGCTCTCATTTGTATACCAACCGGTTCGCTCAAGCTCAATGTGGCGAAGGAGTTTCCCGCACCAATCACACGCACAGAAGAGTCCGCACCTGCTTCTTCGCCACCGGCTGGCTCTGAAGCCTCCGAGGCAGCCATACTGGTCTCCGCAGCCCCCCCTTCCGCAACAGGGCTTGTCTTTGATTCGGCGCTTTCCGACGCGGCTTCTGAACTTGTGACATTGTTTTCCACAGGGCTTTTTGGAGCAGGCTCGATCACCGAATCTGAGTCGTCAATTTCCACAAGCCCCGTGCGCTCAGCCGTAGATATGCTTTCTCCTTCTTTTTCCGACGAGTAGTAGATCCCGACTCCCGCAACCACCACCACAGCCGCAGCAGCAAGCCACGCGGGTGAGATCTGCGTGGTGCGCGATTTGCGCTGACGACCTCCACCAGCGGCGGGCGCCTCTGCACTCGTGCGGGGGGCGCTTTCGGCCGCGGGTGCAGCTCTGGCACTGACCACCGCCTCGCTTTCCTCGGCCAGAACCTCTCCCCGAGTGAGTCCTGCAGCAATGGTCTTGGGAGCATCATCGGAAGAAAACTCAGAGGGAGAAGGGTCGTCGTTCCACTCGGTCGCCTGTGACAAAGCCGAAATCTCTGGTGTGTCTGGTGCCATAGGCACCGTTTCGGGAACATCTGAGAAAGGAGTGGCTTCTGGATCTCCTGAAGGCTGCTCTTCTGCTGGCGGCTCCTCTGAAGGTTCAAGAACATCGCCCACGGAAACAATGGGAATGACCTCTTCGTCTGCCGTTTCCGAGCTGCCAGCTTCAGTTACTGCACCTTCGCTGGCTGGTTTGGCCGGTTCGCCCTGTGGATTCTGCCATTCAATTCCCAAAACATCTGAAACGCTGGGAGTGACGACGTCGTCGAGAGATGTCACAGGGGTTTGACCGCCCGGGGGTTGTGAAGCTTGAGCACTTGTTAGCGGCTCAACCGATCGTTTTGGCGACCGTTTTCTCGTCGAGCGTGCAGCCTTTCCAGTAGATTTAACAGTCTTAATTGTGTGGCGGTTCAAAACGTCGGAGGCGTGGGCCTGCTCTTCCTTTTCAACCCGAGCATTGGTCTCGCTCAAATGAGCGGTGGGTTCCAGCTCAGGCACTTTGACCTGCAGCTCTCGGGCATACAAGCGGATGA
>JANQPW010000384.1 GCA_028285285.1 Silvanigrellales bacterium | reverse complement strand
TTGCCCCCACCCGAGAACGCCGTTGTGTTGCAGTGCCGCGACACCGACCGACTTGTGAAATGCTTGGAAAAGCTCGGGTTGAAAGCACAGCCCTCCGGGGGTGCGCAGCCTTAGTTCTGCGATGAGCGCGTTTTAACGCGGATTACCTGACACCTCGATATTGTGCATAGTTTATAGTTTATAGTAAACTATAAACTATGAAGACAGATACCCGAGATAAAATTCTTAAAATAATTGAAGAAAATGGGTCCGACTCACCTGGTAGACTCGCACGCACCCTCGGGATTTCAACTCAAGCGATCCATCGTCATCTCAAGAAGCTTGTGCAGTCAGGAGAAATCTCAAGGCATGGCACCCCCCCTTCCGTGTTCTACAAACGTGTCTATTCTGAAGAGAGGGAAAATCGCCACACGTTCCCCGAGCTCGAGCGACACCTTGAACAGGTTCTGCAGAAGAATTATTTCTATGTTGCACCGAGCGGTGAGAGACTCAGCGGTGTGAAAGGTTTTCAAAGTTGGTGCTTGAACACGAACCAACACTCCGGCTTTCGAAGTCTGGCAAAGCGCTATTGCGAACAACAAAAAACTCTCGAGAAGCACTTTGTCAATGGGCTTGTTCCGTCTCTGCACAAGATCAGATCAACGTTTGAGAGGAGCTACCTTGACGGTTTGGTTTACCAAGATTTCTGGAGCATTCCACAGTTTGGGAAAACGAGGCTCGGTCATTTCGTGACACTTGGAAAGTCTGGGCAGCGAATTGATGCTGTTCAACTTCTCGCGGAGTGGGGTGTAGAACTGATTGAAGGGTATATCAAGCAGAACAAGATCCAGGCTGTTGCATTTGCGCCCCATTCCATCACGAGAAAACTCAATTTTCTGAAAACCTATGCTGGATTTCTCAACTTAAAGCTCCCTCATGTGGCCTTTGTTAAGGCGTCGCTTGATGGCACCCCGGTGGCTCAAAAGACGCTCACCAAGCTTTCGGAGAGAGTGAAAAACGCTAGGGACACCCTGTTCGTGAAAGACTCTCAAGTTCCCTTTGAAAAAGTTCTTATTATTGATGATGCGCTTGGCTCTGGAGCAACCATGAACGAACTTGCGAAAAAGCTGAAAGAGAAGTCGGTGTCTCAGGTCTTTGGATTTGCAATCGTGGGCAGTTACAAAGGATTTGAAGTGATACCGGAAGTCTAAAACTGGCCTCCTCAATTGGTTTTGCTTCAAGCTCACTGATTTGGAGATCTTCAGCGCCAATTGGGGAGGCCAGTTTTCAGTGGATGTGAATCACGTTGGCCACAGCGCGCTCACTGATCTCGTTGAAGGGCAGGGCATTCACCCGCTTGCCCTCGAGAATGAGTGCCGCCGAACCCCCGCCGTCGAGATTCACTGCTTCGTGGGCTCCGAGCTGTTTCATGACTTGAGCAAACTCGGAAAGCCCCAAGCCCTGCACGGGAAAGCGCCGGCCTTCAGCGAGGGCAAAGATCAGCATACTCCCGCTGGGGTGAAGCCCCATGCCCACGCGCGGGTGGGGTTTTTGGCAGAAGGAGGGGCAACTTTCATCACGAGACGCTTTTCGAGGAACACCTGCGCGCACCAACGCCGGTCGCCCACTCACTGCGAAGTCGACTTTGGGAGTCGAGGCTTTTTGGGGAGCTTTGACCTGTCGTTCAAGTGCACATTGGGTCGCTGCCGCGTTGCAGCTGAGATAGGTGTAGGAGGCTGTGTCGCGGGTTCCCGGCCAAACTTCCCCTCCCGAAATGGTGAGGCCCAAGGGTTGATGGCTCTCTGTGAAAAAAGAGGCATTGATGCTGAAGGTGGATTGGCTTTTTCGCGCAATGCGGGTGGGAGTTTGCCCTTTTTCAGAAGGTGGGCTCAAGCTCAGTGAGACCTGTCCATTGGAAAAGTCAACATAGGTCACATGAATCACCCTGTTCGGCTCTCCAGAGCCACGGGGCGACCCGCTGGTCGGTTGACGCGGAGAGGGCTGTGGTTGTGGGCTTTGCTTCACGAGTTTGCGATAGAGCACAGCGCCGCCTTTGTGGCGCGACTCGGTCTCGACGGCGTAGCCCACAAGTGGGGGTGGAAAACGCCCACCATTTTTGCCGCTTTGCTCGTTCGCCAGGGCCGAACTGGCAGGAGCAAACGGCCCGTAAACAACAACGGCAAAAACCACTGACCTCAGCAAACTCCTCAAAATGGACGACTCCCTCATGAACGCTCATGCATGCAACCCAGTTTAGCCTCTGGCCTTGGATTTCCCAAACTGAGGGTGTTTTGAGTGAGGGTGGGTTCTAGGAGTGGGGTCGGAAGTGCTCCCCAAGCCTTTTGGCAACGCGCTCTGCTTTGAGGGCATGCACATGGGGCAGTTCACCCACCAGCGGAAGGGCGTATTCCATAAACTTCTCGGTCATGGAGTGACCGTCTTCAGCAATAAATTCAGGAGGAACGACCTTGGTCTTTTGCGCCACCTCAGCAAGGTCGCAGAGCCCGGTTTCCGCCTGGTAGGGGTCGGTTTGCAGCCGGCGAATGGTGAGCATTTGATCGGTCTCGCCTTCCATCATGTGGCGCACACCAGCCCTGCCCACCTGGTAGGCCTCGCGGGCATCAACCTGCGAGATGAGCCCTGTGAGAGAACGTTGCAGATAGCCCCAGGTGTCGGCGCGCACCCGTATTTTCCCGAGGGAATGATCCACCGAGAGGTTTTTGGCAACCAAGTCGCAGAGGTGATCTCCCAGCTTGCCCGAGCCAGAAAGTTGGGGGTTGCCGAATTCGTCAACTTCTCCTTCAAAGCGCTTGTTTTGGATTTGATCGGCTAGCCCTTCTGCCACAACCAGTGTGACACGGCCAATGCGATCGTAGACCCGTTGCACATCGTCGAGAAAACGCTGCTCGCTGAATTTTGTTTCCGGAAGATAAATGAGGTGGGGCGCTGCATCATCGGGGTTTTCATCAGACTCTCGGCACAATTTGGCCAAGCTTGAAGCAGCGGCGATCCAGCCCGCGTGGCGCCCCATGCACACGTTGATCTTAATGCCGTTGTAAAAGCTTCGGTTGTCGAGATCGTCTCCGGCAACCAAATGGGTGACCACCCGGGCCACGCTGCCATAACCGGGGCAATGATCTGTGACCATGAGGTCGTTGTCGATGGTTTTCGGCATGTGCAGAATGCGCACGTCGCTTTTGAAAGACTCTGCATGTTCGCGAATGAGTTGTGCAGCTTCGGCGGAGTCGTTACCGCCCACATAAAAGAGGTACTTGATGCTGTGGGCTTCCAAAACTTCAAACACCCTGGAAAGATCTGTTTTGAGGGGCTTGAGCCGGGCCGACCCTAGAGCTGCTCCAGGAGAGTGGGCAATGGCCTGCCAGTTGCGAGTGGGAAGTGAGCTCAGATCGAGCAGATTTTCGTAGAGCAAGCCGTGCAGCCCGTGGTGGGCGCCAAACACCTGACCAATGCGATTGGGGTGTTCCGCCGCGGCGGTGACAATTCCTGCAAGAGTTTGGTTGATCACGGCAGTTGGGCCACCGGATTGGATCACAAGGGCGTTGGCTTTCTGGAAAGGCATGTCTGAAATCCTTTGCAAATCAAGGCGCCTTCAGAGCCACACCCCTTCATTGCGCTCTGGGCCTGAAGAAACGTAGCGGATGGGCACCTGTGTCCGTTTTTCGATCATCTGAACGAAGGTCCTCAGGTTTACATTAAGTGTGTTTTTTACATTTAGCAATTCGTCCCAACCGGAAAAGAATTCCACCACCGGTTCAACGGCTTCCCATTCCGCCGCACGCATGGGCCAGCTGGCAAGAGGCTTGGAGCTGTGTTTGTTGACATAGTCGCTCACAACACCAATAGATTCAAACCCATTCAACACATCGCTCTTCATGAGGGCATAGTCTGTGAGCCCATTGAGGCGGGCAAAGTAACGGAGAGCCACCGTGTCGAGCCAACCCACACGGCGGGGGCGACCTGTGGTTGCTCCATACTCCTGGCCTTTCTCGCGCAGAGAGTCGGCGATTTGGCCATTGAGCTCACTCGGGAACGGGCCATTGCCCACTCGGGTCATGTAGGCTTTGATGACTCCCACGACGCGATTGATGCTGCGAGGTGAAATCCCCAGGCCCCCAGCGGCTGACCCCGCAATCAGCGAACTTGAGGTCACAAAGGGGTAGGTTCCGAAGGAAACATCCAACATGGAGCCTTGAGCTCCCTCAATGAGAACCTTTGCTCCGGCGTCGAGTGCGTCTTGTGCGGCCATGGCCACATCACGGCAATAACCCTGAAGCTCCTTCCCAGCATCGAGATAGGCCTTTTTTTCTGCCCCATCCAACCCCTCTGCAAACTCAGGATGGGAGCTGAGGTAGGTGTCGAAGGTGGCCTCACTTTCGAGATCGCAGAGTCGGGGGCCAACTCGGTTGGCGCGGCTGGCATAGGCGGGACCAATTCCTCGACCGGTGGTGCCAATGGCCCCTCCGGTTTTCTCTAGGGCACTCTCACTCTTTTTTTCCAACTGTGTGTGGTGGGGCAGAATCACGTGGGCCCGAGGGTCGATCCACAGGCGATCGGCGGTGATGTCAAAGCCCTGCGCCCGTAAGCCTTCAATTTCCTCACGAAGCACAATGGGGTCCAGCACAACACCACAGCCAATAGCCACTTTTTTATCGGGTCGCAGAATCCCGGAGGGGAGCAAATGGGTCACGACCTTCTGTGAACCAATCCAGATCGTGTGGCCGGCGTTGTTTCCCCCCTGAACTCGGCAAATGAGGTCGGCTTCAGCC
>JANQPW010000382.1 GCA_028285285.1 Silvanigrellales bacterium | reverse complement strand
ATCCAATTTCTTTGGATTTCTTTGACCGAGTCGGGCCAATCGAGCTTGTCAAGATCGTTGAGGAGCCTCTCCGCATAGCTGGTGATGCGCAGCATCCATTGCCGCATGGGCACCCGTTGAACGGGGTAGCCGCCACGTTCGCTCACGCCATCAACAACCTCCTCGTTTGCCAAAACTGTTTTCAGAGCGGGGCACCAGTTCACCAAGATTTCATCTTGGTAGGCCAGATTCTTTTCGTGAAGCTTTTTGAAGATCCATTGGGTCCATTTGTAGTACTGCGGATCGCAGGTGTAGACCTCGCGCGACCAGTCGTAAGAAAGCCCAATCTTTTTCAATGTGACTTTAAAGTTCTCGATGTTACGAAACGTGAGTTTGGCCGGGTGCTCACCTGTTTCAATGGCGTGCTGCTCGGCAGGCAGGCCAAAAGCATCCCAGCCCATAGGGTGCAGCACAGAGTAGCCCTGCATTCGGTAATAGCGCGAAACGATGTCGGTTGCGGCATAGCCGACCACATGGCCCACGTGAAGCCCCGCTGCGCTCGGATATGGGAACATGTCGAGCACGTATTTTTTCTTTTTCTGCGGATCTTCCAGAGCTCGAAAAGCTTCGGATTTTGACCACTTTTCTTGCCAGAAAGCTTCGGCTTGCACGTGATTGTATGTCATAGAAAAATTCCTCTTTTGGAAAAAGACAACTGAGAGTTCAAAGAATTCCGCTGCGTAGCAGGAGCACGTCGGTTGCGGTGGCCACAAAGAGGATCACGGCAACCCAGCCGTTCAGGTTGAAGAAGGCGAAGGGAATAGCACCATGGCCGCGTTTGGCTATGAGGAGGTGCTGCCACAAAATCAGCCCCGCACTCACACCAAGGCCAAGAGCAAATACCAAGGAGAGCTGCAAGAGTGCACCCGACACTGCAAAGAGCAGCAATGACAACATATGGCTCACCGCGGCTACTCTTCGTGCGGTGACTTCTCCAAATCGGGCAGGAATGCTGTGAAGTTGCTTCTCGCGATCGAAGCCCAGATCTTGAAGGGCATAGAGCACATCGAAGCCGCCCACCCAGGTGGTGATAGCAGCACCCATAAAAAGAATTCCCGGGTTCATATCACCCCGTAGTGCCAGCCAAGCTCCAATGGGGGCAAGCCCCAGACACAAGCCCAACCAAAAGTGACAGATCCAAGTGATGCGTTTGGAAAAGGAATAGCTCGCGAGAATGGCAAGCACAGGGAGCGAACAGCTCAGTGCCAAGGGAGACAGCGCTGCAGCGGCTCCAACGAAGAGGGCCGCGGCAGCGAAGGTGGAGATCAGCATGCCCTTACGAGTCAGGCGCCCTGCCGGAAGAGCACGGTTGCGGGTGCGTGGATTTTCTCGATCGATGGCTTCATCGGCGAGGCGATTCACTCCCATGGCCCAAGTTCGCGCACCA
>JANQPW010000349.1 GCA_028285285.1 Silvanigrellales bacterium | reverse complement strand
AGAAGCCGGCCTCACCAATGAGGTGCTGGAACAAGCCGACGAGTGGCTCACCTTTCCCACGCACGAAGGAGCACGTTCTCTCAATCTGGCCCAAAGTGTGGGAATTGCCTGCTATGAGATCAACCGACTCCAGCTCCACATCAAGCCGCGGCAGAGCCTTCCTCGGAGCGAAAGACCCATCAAACACACCGACTTAGAGAGACTCCTTTCCGTTGCGGAGAACTTTCTCGACGAGATCAACTTCATTCAGGAGAACACGCGTGTCGCACGCATGCGACGGCTCTCTCACCTCCTCCGCAGGGCGTCCCTTTCAGAAGCCGATGGGCGATTTGTTCAAGCACTGTTTTATTTTGTCCGCTGCCGCTTCCCCCAAAAGGCATCACAACATCTTGAAAAGAAAGATCTTTCAAGAGAATTAGAAGTTTGATTCAAGTTGGCAAACCATCGTTCCGACACCTCTTTGGGAGGAACTGAAGATGAAATTGCTGACAAGAATTGTGTCTGTTGCCTGCGCCCTCACTCTCTCTGCCTGTGCGGAAGACTTGGGAGGAAGCGAGATCAGCGGGGCCGACCAATCCATCCGCTCAACAAGAACCCAATGCACGGGCACATCAGACAACCAGAACTGCACCCTACACGTTGTTGCCGAGCTTGAAGCACCGCTCGCCAGCGATGCGGCCTACGAAACAAAGTGTGCTGAAATCAGTGCAAGCCTGGTTCAAAAAGAAGAAGACAAGTGCGAAGAAAACGAAAAGAGCAGTCGGTTCCAACCTCGAACGAGAGGGCCTATCAACAAAATCAGTTGTGCCTTTGACAGCACCGAGGGAGGCCTTCTGAAGGCGGTCACATTGTCACAAGGCACCTCTGCGGCATCTGGAGACGGACCCGGAAGCTCACATTGCGAAGAAGACGGAGTGGAGTGCAAGGTCACCCAAAGCTCTTGCAAAGCGAGTGAAATTGAAGTGCATGTGATCGACTCTAAAGGAAAGCTTGGCCCCACCCAACTGGCCCAGATCTGCCATGCCAAAACATTCCCCGGACCCAGCCTGAGGAAATACAGCTGCGCTGTGACACAGGGCGAGGGTGCAGAGAAGAAAGTCTATGCCAAGGGAAGCTATAAAATCTCTGGCAAGGTTGTTGACGAAGAAGAGTCGGAAAATGAAGAGGAAAGCCCGGAAGAGGCAAAACTTCCTGAGCCTTCGGAAACC
>JANQPW010000527.1 GCA_028285285.1 Silvanigrellales bacterium | reverse complement strand
CAACCTTTTCAGGGAGCACCACGCTGGCCGGGGGTGCAGGGGGCTGTGCCAATGCCCAAGGAGGAGCTTCCGGTGTGTTGATTCACAGCGATGGAACGTCGCAGTCAGCGACTTTCGACGAAACAGGAACCGGCGGAGGCACGAGCTCGTTTGTGCCCCTTGATGGACTTGCCATGAACACCCTCACACTCTCCAACAACAGCACTCTCACTCTGACTTCAGCGCTTCCCAGTGCCCCTCAAACGGTCAACGTGGAGGCCGGATCCACCCTGAACTACGACACCACCGCGACTCTGCAAGCGGGAAGCATCGTCGTAGGGGGAACACTGCGTTCAAGTGAAAACATGACGGTTGATGCCACCACCATTAGCGTTTCTTCTGGCGGTGCGATCGATGCCAATGTGAACGCCACAGCTGAAACCATCACAGTTGAGGGAACAGTTTCCGCAACGGGACGCGGCTTCGCAACGGCAGCTTACACCACAGGCGCAGGGCAAGGCCCTGGCGCCGGTCAGGTCGTTTCTATGGCCAGTGCCTATAATGGTGCCGGAGGCGGGGGGCATGTGGGATTCGGCGGCCATTCGGGAAGCTACTACATGGGCAATGGCGGTTCACCCTATGCGCGCAGCACGTCAAAACACGGGAGCTCCGGAGCTTCCGCTCAAGGTGCTGCTGGTGGGGCCGGCGGCGGGCTCGTGAGGTTGGTCGGCACCACCTCGATTGACATTTCGGGCACGGTTGAGTCAAGGGGTGTCAATGGATCTTCCTCGAGTAACCCTGCCCTTGCCGGATCCGGCGGCGGCGCGGGTGGCACAGTTGAAATCGACGCACCCACCATTTCTGGAACTGGAACAATCGACGTGGGTGGAGGAAACGGTGGCGCCTCGACTTCAGCTGTGTACGCGGGTGGTGGAGGCTCAGCCGGAGTGATTGAACTCGTTGCAGACTCGCTCACCTTCAGCGGCTCCAAACTCACAGCAGGAGGGGCAGCGGGAGCTGCCGGACCCATCGCCGGAGCCGAAGGCTTGCTCATTGAAACCATTTCAGGTGTGGAAACTCGAACCTACCACACAACTTCTACTGCATCGCGTGGTGACTCTGCGTTCTTGCCTGCGGCCGGGGAAACATTCAACCACCTTGTGGTTTCAGGAACGGCACGCTTAGAAGTGATCGGAACAGAACAACTGACAACGAGTCAGACAATATCTCTCAGCGACACCGGTCTTCTGTACCACGACGGAGAGCTGACCGTGTCCACAACAGCGCTCACGGTCGGGACCGGATCCACCTTTCGTGGAAACCTCACCATAAACGCAAGCACCATTTCTGTGTCGGGAACCATAACGGCTGACGGCTATGGTCATGCAGGAGGTGCGGCTGGACAAAACGGAACCGGGCCTGGAGCGGGCACAGGCAGCAACGCCTCGGCATATAATCCCGCATCTGGGGCTGGGCATGTGGGGGCTGGCGGGCAAGCGGGATCCTACACTGGGTACGCGGGTGGTGTGAGCTACCTCCCCACCGACTCTAAATGGGGCAGTGGCGGAGGCGCTTCCCAAGCATCAGCCGGGGGCAACGGAGGAGGCCTCTTGATTCTCAATGCCACAACCTCGGTGGTGATCGAAGGCTCCATCACTGCCAAGGGCAACAATGGATCTGTGTCAAGTTTGGGATCAGGGTACGCCGGAAGCGGTGGAGGCTCAGGAGGAACCATTGAACTGACCACAGCCAATCTCAGCGGAGCAGGAGAAATCACCGTTCAAGGTGGCGCAAGTGGAAACTCCAACACCGCAGCCTACGCCGGAGGCCCCGGAGCTGGGGGTCGAATTGTGCTCGACGCCGACTCGGACAGCTCAACAGGCTCTCGGACGGTCTCAGGTGGCACAGCAACAGGCAACTCTGGAGCTGCAGCAGATGGAGAGCTCGTGACCCTCTAGAAAAGGAATTTGCGACAAGGGAACCGCCCTTGTAGTATCTGGACCATGTTTGAACGCAGTCCAGGAGCAAATTGATGTACGAAGTCGATAAAAACCAACCTGTTTTGGTCACAGGCGCAAACGGATACGTCGCAGGTCATGTTGTGAAGCGACTCCTTGAAGAGGGTGTCACTGTTCATGCTGCGATCAGAGATATCAACAACCCCGAAAAAACAAAGCACCTCCAGGCTCTCGCCGATTCGTCTCCTGGGGAAATCAAGTTCTTTGAAACCGATCTGCTCAAAGAGGGCTCCTACGCAAAGGGAATGGAAGGGTGTTCCATTGTCTTCCACACCGCCTCTCCCTTTTCCATTCGAGTGAACGATCCACAAAAAGATTTGGTTGATCCTGCACTCCTGGGAACAAGAAACGTGCTGGAGGAGGCAAAGAAACACTCCTCTGTTCAGAGAGTCGTTCTCACAAGTAGTTGCGCGGCCATCTATGGAGACAATGCCGACATTCAGCATGCAAGCGGGGGAACACTCACAGAAGACGTTTGGAACGAGACATCAAGCCTCGATCACCAACCTTACTGTTACTCAAAAACTGTGGCAGAGAAAGAAGCTTGGAAAGTAGCGAAAAGCCAATCACAATGGCGACTGGTGGTGGTCAACCCTGGGTTGGTCATTGGCCCTGGAATTAGCCCCAACTCCACGTCGGAGAGCTACAAGCTGGTTCAACAGATGGGAGACGGCACCCTGAAAATGGGGGCTCCGCGACTTGGATTTGGAGTTGTGGATGTTCGAGATCTTGCCGAAGCACATTTAGCGGCCGCATACATCCCCGACGCCGAGGGCCGTCACATCATCACCGGCCATGCCACCGACATCTTTTCAATGGCACAAACCCTCATACCCAAATATGGCTCGAAATATCCGATTCCTCGAAAGGCAATGCCAAAATGGCTTCTTTGGCTCGTGGGTCCTCTTGTAGACAGCGCCTTCACCCGAAGGTTCATTGCCCGCAACGTAGATGTTGAATGGAGAGGAGACAACTCAAAAAGCATTCAAAAACTCGGGATAAAATACAGGCCTCTCGAAGAGTCAATGGTTGATTTCTTTGCTCAACTTGCTGAGTCGGGAAAGCTGCAAAAAAGCTAAGGCGCCCTCCAGGTCGTATTGTGTTTGGAGCCCTTAAGGAAAAAGCCGAGTCGCATCATCTCGACTTTGGGCTGCTGCAGGCCCACCACAATCATGATTTTAGCGTAAAAAACTCTCTCTCAGAAGCCATTTTCTTCAAGAAGACCTCGCACGGCTCTCACAAGCCACTCTTCTGTTGCAATGATTTATTGCATTGCATGAAAAATGTCTCTACGTGTAGGTATCCAATCGAGTACTGGGGAACAAAATGGAAAAAATAAAACAAAAAATCAATGAGTTGCAGAATGAGTTCGATAAACTTCCACTTTTTCAGCAGTTGCGAAACCCGTCTCTCAACGCCGAAGAGCGGCTTGCTTTCGCCCCTCACGCAGCTCCATTTATTATGTTTTTTGGGGAGCTCAACCGAGATATTTTGCGTGATGAGCCAACAGACGATCCCATCCAGGATTTGGTGAACCGCCACACACACGAAGATGAAACCCACTGGCAGTGGCTTTTGTCAGACCTGCAGAAACTGGGACAAGACACACCCCAAAAATACAGCGACATGCTGAGATTTCTTTGGGGAGACAGTCAAAAAAATGCGCGAGTGTTGAGCAACGAGCTCTATCGGCTCTCAACAGAAGCCTCGCCCAAGATGCGATTTGTGATCATTGAGGCCATCGAAGCCACCTCAAGTATTTTCATCAATAGTGCCCAAGCCGCGGCCCTCGATCTCAAGAAAGAAAAAGACATTGAACTCCAATTCTTCGGTCATGATCATCACGCCGTCGACTCTGACCACAGCATCCATGGCCAACTTTCGGAGGAGGTCAAAGCCCTGATCACCTTTGATCAAGGAGAGGAAAGGGAGGCCTTTGAAAAAGTTGAACGTGTGTTTGAAATCTTTACAGGGTTTGCGCAAGAGCTTTTTCAGCAAACAGAAAAATCAAAGACCCTTAGAAAACCCCAAGAAATTTCTCGTCACCATGAAACTTTGGTGATTGGTGCAGGACCTGCTGGTCTGCAACTGGGCTACTACTTCAAAAAATATAACAGAGATTACGCCATTCTTGAGGGCGGCAATTCCCCAGGAATGTTCCTCAAACAATACCCACGGCATCGAAAGCTCATTTCCATCAACAAACGCTTCACGGGCTACAAAGACCCAGAGGTCAACCTTCGATGGGACTGGAACTCTCTGATCAGCGACAATCCCGAGTTGTTGTTCACAAAATACGACAAGGACTACTTCCCAAACGCTGACTCCATAGTGCACTACCTGTCAGACTATGCACGAGCTCAAAATCTCAACATTCACTACAACACCCGTGTTTCAAAGGTGAGCAAAGATCCAAAGTCTGGGCTGTTCACGGTTGAGATCGAAGGCGGGAAGAAGATCAGCTGCGACAGATTGGTTGTTGCAGCCGGTTGTTCTAAACTCTACCTTCCAGACATACCGGGAATTGAACTGGCGGAATCATATGACACTGTTTCGGTGGATCCTGAAGATTTTGAAGATCAGCGTGTTCTCATTGTTGGAAAGGGCAACTCCGCCTTTGAAACAGGAGACAACCTGGTCGGCGCCGCATCACTCATTCACCTAGCTAGCCCCAGCACCGTGCGCATGGCCTGGCAAACTCGCTACGTTGGAAACCTTCGAGCGGTGAACAACAACATCTTGGATACTTATCAGCTCAAGTCACAAAATGCCTTGGTTGACGCGGAGATCAAGAGAATCGAGAAAAATGGCGAACGGTACCAGGTCAGCTATTGCTATTCTCATGCTTCCGGAGAAGAGGAAGTCGTCGAGTACGACCGCATCATCTTTTGCACAGGGTTTCGCTTTGATGACTCCATTTTTGCAGACGACTGCAAACCGGAGATGGCGATCAACAATCGCTTTCCTCAGCAAACCTCCGAATGGGAATCAACCAACATCAAGGACCTTTACTTTGCAGGGATCTTGATGCACATGCGGGACTTCAAAAAGAAACAGTCGGGCTTCATTCACGGCTTCCGCTACAATATCTCGGTTCTCTGCAACATTCTCGAGAAAAAGTACCACAAACGAGAGTTGCCCAACGTAGCTGTGGAGGCTTCGGCCGCACAACTCACCAAGCACATCCTTGAGCGGGTGAACCGCTCTTCAAGCCTCTGGCAGCAAACCGGTTTCATCTGCGACTATGTGCATTTCACGAAGAATGAAGGAGCACGTTACACAAATGACGTCACCTTTGACTACATTCGTGACTCTGAGCTTGGAAAGAGTGAAAAATACCTGACGGTTTCCCTGGAGTTTGCTGCAGATGTGGCAAGCATTCAAAACCCTTTCGCCATTGAACGAGTTCACAAAGATGATGCCGAAAACGCCCATCTGAGCACCGCCATCCACCCCATTGTGAGACTCTTCAACAAGGGCGAAATGCTCGCTGAGCATCATGTGATTGAGGACTTCTTCAGTGAATGGATGGAAGATGTTCACAGGAGTCCACTCTTTGCGTTTCTCCAAAGCCACCTCAACTTGCCAGAAAACAAACTTCAAGGCGCCAGCTCGAAAGCCGAGGCAGGTGAAGTCAAGTCAAGCCAAAGAGAGGGAGAGGCAACGCTCTGATTTGGTCACTGACTGATCGGAGTTGTCACTCTCACAGGTCTTTTCAGGTGAGAGTGACGGCTTCACGAATGCCTTGACTCAGGCAGCTCCAGCTCCTTTCCAAAGCGAGAACCCTTTTTCCAGGCCAAGCGCTGGAGGCGCACATAGAGGTCAGGACACGCGGCGTAAAAAAACTTCAGAAACTGAAATGACAGTGGCTCTTTGTCAGAGCCCACACGATACCCTTTCCCAGACTCAATGAAAGCAATCACACGCTTGGCAACTCGTTCGGCTTTTGGCGCATTTTCACAACGCTTTGCCCGAACCTTGTAGCCACTGCTGTTGAGACGTAATGTGGGCGCCCAGGCCAAGGGGCCGTCTATCACTCCCGGGCGATACATGCGAACCCTCAGGCTCTTGTTCAAGTTTTCAGCAATGGGGGCAACCCCAGAAAGAAAGACCCTCAAGGCCGACTTTGAAGAATGGTAGACCGGGCCAAAACAAGACGGCGAAGCATCGGCAATGGAGCCAATAGCCACCACCTCAACATTTTTGGAGAAGCTTTGAGAAGCAGCAGCAAGCACAAAGGAGCTCGGAAATGTGTAGTTAACAGTGTTGACGGCATCAACCACTTCTTGCAGGGGAAGACCAGCGTCTCCTACCCTATCTTCAATGGCTCCGGCGTTCAGAATGAAAAGATCAGCTTCATACTGAAGAAGTTTCTCGGCGTCTTTCTGCGTTTTTTGTGCAGACGTTACCCACTGATCACAACAGATTCCTTCGGGTGGAGGCGTCTTTGAACGCGACACAGCGATAACTCTCCAGCCTTTACCCTGATACTGAGCACAGATAGCACGACCAAGGGTGCCGGTTGCTCCGGTGACCATAACTGTTTTTTGGTTCTTCATTTTATGTGGCTCCTTTCTCAGCCCGCAATATGAGCTCCCACACGAAGTGCGTTGGCTGCAATCGTGAGAGCGGGACCCACACCCAAACTCGTGGGAAAAACACTTCCATCGACAACATAGACATTGTCAAGGCGATGAACCCGACAGTGTTCGTTCACAACAGAGTTTCGAGGGCTGCGTCCGGCCCGGGCGGTTCCCACCACGTGAGAAATATGTTTCCGAGCATTTTCATTGTCAACGGTAGCAGCGGCAAAACACCCTCCCAACTCGAGTGTTTGACGGAGGAGTTTTCTCGCACCATTCAAACGAAACAAGTCGTAGGAGTGAAAACGATGATGCACGTGAGGCACTCCATCTCGTGTGTAAGTAACCTTGTTAATTGCGCTGGGAAGATCTTCAAGCATCAGTCCAAAACTCTGTGTGTGATTGATCACCCATCCCAAACCACGTTGCAACAGATCCTTTTTCCAGAATCGAGGAAGCTGATCTCCTCGGGGTAGCGGGATGTGCTGCATCAAACCCAATTTATGAGAGAAAGAACTCGTGCCAAAATAAAGCTCCGTGGAACCCAGCTGTTTAGAATACACATCGTTTGCCCGTGTTGAAATTCTTTGGGCACCCACACCCATCACACCGGCATGAAATGAAAGATAACGGCCCAGGGCGGGTAGGTTCGAGGCCAAGCCTGCGTTTAACAGAATCCGAGGAGTTTCCAACGCGCCCGCAGCCAAGATGATCAAACGAGCTTCAAGACGCAGTTTTTTTCTCGTGCCCCTTTGAGTCAGTTCAACTCCCCTCGCGTTTTTCCTATTTGTGAAACTCAGGGAATCGGCACGAAACCCCGTGAAGAGTTGAGCATTTCCTGTTCGTAAAGCTGCTTCCACGCCACGATTGGCTGCGGAAGAGCGCGCACCAGCCGGGCAAGGCCGCCCCGGACATGTGGGGCACTTCAAACACAATGACGGGCTCACAGCAAAGGGAAGACGAAAAGCACTCAGGCCGCTCTGCTGCCACCTTGAGAGGAGAGAGCGATTGGCTGCTGTGAGCGACCAAGGGGTTTCAGGAAAGGGACGATTGCGTTGAGGTATGTGAGGGCCTATTGTCTGGTGGGCACCGGCAACTGTGAAGAGATCTTCCGCGAGCTCGTAGTGGGGAGCCAAACTCTCATAGTCAAAAGGCCACTCCCAATCTTCTCTGGGAATGTATTGCGCATAGAACTTCCCTGGTTGAAAATCTCGCCGTGCTGGCCGCATCATGATGCCACCAAAGAGTCGAGTGGAGCCCCCGAGAGTGTGAGCAATGGCCGACTCAACGAACTGTCCATTGAAACGAACACGACAGCGTTGAACGGAGCCCCCTTCTTCTCCCCGTTCAACAATGGCAACCCTAAAACCTCTTTTGGCAAGATACTGGCTGATTGTGCCGCCACCTGCTCCAGAGCCAACGATCACGGCATCATACATAGGCTGTTTTCTCTGCAGGACGAGCAGACAGCAGCCGCTTCCAGGTTTTCGGTTGATGTTGGGCAATGGCCACCTGATACCACTCGGTCAACTTTTGTGTCTCCGACTCCCAGGAATGACCCTGTGCGGACGC
>JANQPW010000313.1 GCA_028285285.1 Silvanigrellales bacterium | reverse complement strand
TGCTGTTCAAGGACGGTTGTGAATGCAGAACCAGAGCGGTGAGAGGTTAGAGGCTCTCATTGCGCGCTGAGGGGCGGCAAACCTCTGCAGCTGGAAGCATCTTTGTTGGCATGGAAGAGATCGCTGTGGGTGAAACCCAATGTGATGTGCGGAAAGTACTTTTCCGGATCAAAGGCTTGGGGGTCGCCACCTTTTTCCACAAAGAGCTTGTGAATGCGCCGCCGCAGTTCCACGAGTGTGGGGGCCTCAACAACCACATAGAAGACCTGCCGGTTGTCTTTTTGCAGGCGACCCACGCAAACAACTTCCGTTTTCAGGGAAGAAAGGGGAACGGCATCGGCGAGCTCTTGAATTTCAGCCATCGACAGAAAGGAGGGATCTTGGGTTTGGCCACCGCGGATTTTTTCGGCCATTCCCATCGAAACCTCATATTCGGGTGGGGTGAGCACGGTGATGTGGGCCTCTGAGCGGTGTTTGAGGGGGTTTGAGATGTCACCGCGGCGCAACAATTCGGCCTCGAGCTCCTTGCGAAGCGCTTCCGCGTGAGCAAAGGAGGTGTTCAGCACGAGGTAGTTGCGAAAGCGAGCGGAGCCCGCGAGCTTTGTGTCTTCAAAGGTGAGAAAAGGACCAGTGTGTGGGCGAGGGGGGTGCTTGACATAGCCAGGGGCGTCGAGCTCCACAACGGTGCTGGGGGCAGCCAGATCGGGGTGGGCCAGCAAGGTGGCCTCCCCAGTTGTGTCAGCGGGGCGCGCCGTGCTGTTGTCGCGAGGGGAAGAGTGGCAGCCCCCCGTCAGGGAGCTCAGCACCAGAGCGCAGCCCAAAAAGAGAGAGAGAAACGTTGTGCGACACGGCGCCAACGGGAACAGTGGAAAGAGTTTGGCGCGCATGTGCGACTCCTCAGCGAAGAGATTGTCGAACCGGCTCTTAGCCGAGCAGGCGAAGAGCAGCCTGAGGAGTTTGATTGGCCTGCGACAAGATTGCAACCCCAGCTTGTTTGATGATGTTGCTCTGTGTCATTTCAGCAGTTTCCTTCGCGAAATCGGTGTCACGAATTCGTGAATTGGCTGCTGAGAAGTTTTCAGACTGAATGTTGAGGTTGCGCACGGTTGA
>JANQPW010000227.1 GCA_028285285.1 Silvanigrellales bacterium | reverse complement strand
GCGAAGGGTTGAGATTGCGGAGATCTGTCAAACTACTGGGAGCCGCCCAGAAAGTGAAGCCTCTGAAGAGAAGAGCCTCTACCCCAGCCTTGAAAAAGGTGGGGGCAAGCTCGCTCGTTGAAGGAGGAAGTGCCTTGCGCACATCGCAAAAATCTAAGGAATCAAGCCTGAACCCGATTTTTGATCAGGTTTTGAGCAGTTTCTTTGGAGCGGTCTTGCGCTCTGGTGACTACGCCCTTGCGGTCGAGTGGGCAGAGAACCCTCAAGAGTTGGAAGTTGTTGCTGCACAAACTGAACGCCGCGATGATTCGTCTTCCTTTACCGTTGTTCCTGAGGCGTCTTACCTCAGATGTGTTCTTCGGGTTGAAACCCGTCTCCCAAGTAAGGAAGATATGATTTCAACCGAGCCGTGGAGAGCGGAAGTAGAAGGAGTTCTCACCGAGGATTGCGGTGGGGGTGAGCGCCGGTTTCATTTGCATTGTGAGGTTCAGAACTCTTTCCTGGAAATTGACTGAGTAAGAGCACAGAGCTTTGCTGGGGAGGTCAATTCAATATCGAATATTGAATCACCCAACTATTTGATTTTTTTATTAGTGTAGGAAAATTTTCCGAGGCGATCCTCGAGGCACTCTCGCAATTTGATTCTGAGCCCTTCCTGATCTTCTAAGAAGGGGAATCTTTCAACGCTTGGAATGACCTTCAATTGAAAAAAGTTTCTGAGATTTCTGCAAAGAGTTGCCGTGTATTTTTCTGGGAGGCCCAGCCGCTTTCCCAGTTCCTGAAAGTCTTCCGACGTGTGAAATCCCAGCTGATTGAAGGAGTCTGTGAACTCTGGGTTCTGAGATGTTCCAAGAAGTGTCAGAGCCATTTCACTGTCACCCAGGAGCGCTCCTGTTGGAACTAGGTCATAGGCGGGAGCCAAAGAGTCATAGTTGGGCTCACGTGAACGCCACGAGCGAATGATGGAGATGTTTTTGAGGTGGTGATCTCCATTTCCCAAAAGGAATGAAAAAACGAGACGCTTCAAAAAATCAGCCGCAACCTGCCTGCGTTTTCCACAGGCTATCCACATGCCGCGACCTGCCTCTTCGGCGGTGGCTCCCTCGTATTTTGAATCTTCTCCGCGACGTTGAAGGCCCATAACCTGCATGGCGTCTTCAACATGTGCGGTCTTGTTCCCACGGAGATCTCGATCAAACCTGCGGATGGCAAAGACAGGCTGGCTGAACTCTGGAAGGTCGAGCAAAGCGATGGCCGGTGTATCTATGCCAAAGCGCTGAGCGTGGTGCATGCCAAAAAACTCGAGCACCGCTGCGTTTGGAAATTCGTTGGGGTCGGGCTTCAAAATGAGCACCCCCGCTTGTTCTCTTTCCATGTTGACGGGGTGGATCTTCAATTCAGACTGTGTGGCTGTGAGAGCAACTGAGAGTTTTGGCTGCATTCCACTGATTGACATCCGCCGGGTGTGGGTTTGCAGGCGTTCACCGAGAAAATCGCTCTTTGACAAAGTTGGAAGAAGCGGAAGCGAACTGCCAAAGAGTTTCTTTTGACAGCTCAAATGTAAAGCGCCGAGCGATGTTGCGGGGGCGAGATCTTTTCCTGGGTTGTCATCGATTGGTTGTGCGCAGATGCGGCAGACCACCTTCAACTCAGCCTCCCCCTCTTGATGGAGACCAAACCAATGGTTTCCTCACCGTTTCGTGCGAGCAACTCAAAGAAGTCGTTTTGATCGACTTTTTGGGAAAGGGATTGAATTCGCAGCCAAACCCCCTCTGAAACGAGGTTTGAGAAAAAGGGGTGAACCTGGCCCAGAGAAATGTGCGGCTCAAGCCGGAGTGGGAGCGAGTGTGAAATGGGGAGGCCTCTCTTTTTGACGTACTCGGCAAGGTACTGAAAATGATACTCAACGCCCTGAGGGAGGTAAATCTTCTGAAGGTGGCCAGCCAGCTCGTTATTGTAGTGAACGTTCAAGATCTCTGATTTTGTCATGGCTCGGAGTTTTCCACATCTACGAGTAGGGAAAGCCCAAGGGCTTCACAAACGGCGTAGAGGCACCCGATGGAAACGACCTTCCAGTTGTTTTCCAGCCTTTGAACAACCCCCTTTGACACCCCAGACAGAGCAGCCAGTTCTTCCATGGTGATTCCCTGTGCTTTTCTTTCCGTGCGGAGCACCTTTCCCAGGTTGTTGCGATGAGCGCTTCGGGAGCGCACGCTGCCAACATTCTCTTCCTTAAGGTTCCGCACGAAAGAAATGATCTGGTCGAGTTGATCCATGTCGTGTGGAGCGGCTCGAGAGGAGGGTTTTGGAGGGAGACTTTGGTCCATTCTCGATCCTTTCGCGCTCTTTTCTGATTCTATGAGAATAAATCTGAAAAGAAAATATCTCTATGAGGATAATTTTGCAGCTATGCGAGAAAAAAATATCTTTATGAAAATATAAATTATTGATAAGTATCTTTAAGAAAGTATTTTTCGGTGTTTTTTGGCAAGAATGCTCACTCCGAAAGGCTCTTTTGTTTGGCTTTGGTGCGGATCTTCGCCGACCTTTCCGAGGGGTTGAGTTCGCTTGCCTTCGGACAGGAAAGATCAGCCCTGACGAGCGGCTCCTCTGCAAGAACCTCCGCAACGGCAGGTTCTTGTTTGGCCATGGCTTGAAGAAAATGAGCATGCATGAGCCTTGACCTTGTTACTTTGGTGAGTTCTTCGTATGAGATGTCTCCCTCATAAGGAATGATGATCATTCCGTCTTCCACCGTTGCTTGCGCTTCGAATTGTGTGAGAATCTGCTGGTCGACGACTCTGCTCATTCGCATGCGGCGCTGCAAGGATTCTGTTTCGAGGGAAGTCTTTGCAAACTTGGGCTGCAGGCGCGCTGCGACTTTGTCACCGTGCTTGAGGTACACAACAGACACTCCCGCAATGATGGCTCCAGCAAGCGGGTTGATCACCTCCAAAAGCATCAGCACGCTTCCCAAAAACAAACCACCACCACTCACAATCCAGGTGGACCAGTTCAATTGATCGACCATCCGTTTCCAACGGGGGCTTTGCTGGAGATTCAGGTCAATATTCAGCGCGTTAACCAGATGCTTGCTCGCATGCATGATCAAAGACTGCTTCAGTTGGCCAAGATGAACAGGACGCACCTCGCCCAACAGCGCCTCCTTGATCTCGCCTTGCTGAGCTGGAGTTCTTTTTTGAAGGTTCAGTAAGACTTCTTTGTCGAGCACGATGTTGTGCTCACCTGAGAAAAGGTAGGAGAAGTCTTCGGCAATCGGCGCCAGGTTTCTCTCGTCTCGAAAGTGGCGAAAAATTTCGAGGTCGCTCATGCCCGACTTCAGTTCGCCTGGTTTTTCTGCGAACGCAGAATAAACGCACACATAGTCAGGCGCTTCCGCTAACTCGTGGTAGTGAAAGAAGCCGGCACGATAGGAGCCGAGGTTGCCCGTGGGTGTGTCCACGAGGTGCGATGTGTCGAGCTCGGAATCACTCTTTTTCACGCACGCGGCCTGAAAAAAAGCAGCCCAAACAAAAACAATGAAGAATCTCATTTTTCCTCCTCATCTGCTTTTTCAGAATTGGACTCTTTGGTGGCAAAGGTGCTGGCGTCGAGCACCTCTATGTCGACTGTGGCCGGCTGATCGCTCTTGTGGCCGAAGTTTTTGAGTGAGCCCTTGCGCCACTGGTCTCTGATTTGGAGCGATTTGAAGATCTCTGCCTTCGACTTGGCAAGAAAAGCCTCTTTGTCGTCGTTGTCGGGGGCAAAGATGAAACTGCTGAGGTCGAGCTTCACGTCTATTTTGAGTTTTGTGCCCACAGAGACCTGACCCGCTGGGTTGGTGTGCGTGAAGACGTTATAGGCGCCATTCAGGTAGTCTTCATCAAGTGTTCCTGTGGGTTCGGCTTGGCCGTCGGCTAGCTTTGGCTTGTAGGCCTTGATTTCGGTGTGCAGTTTGAACTGATTGGCCTGTGCCAGCACAAAAGTGATTGAGGGAAGAAAGGAACTGATGCCACAATAAGGCTCTCCGCCCTGAAAGTCGCAATCGGTGTTGCAAAACACATCACCCCAAGTTCCATCGGGTTGCTTGCCCACGGTCATTTGTAAAGTTAACGCGAGTTGGTGAGGTGCTGCCGGGCGTGTTGTCGTGAAGTTGTTTGTTGCGGTGTCGAGCCATTGGAAGTCACTGTCTGCGCACACGGCAGTTTCCTCTGTTTTTTCACACAGCAGCACGTCGCCGCGTTTTACTTTGAAGGTTGTGGGAAGAAATGCCCAACCACTGATGCTGTCTTGCTGAGCGCTGTAGGCACAGGTGCTCTTGGCAAACTCTTCTTCCTCGGTGAGAGGGTTGGCTTCAAAGACATACCGCACTGTCCAATAGGAGTCGTTGATTTTTTGTTTCACATCAATATAGGGCATTTCGAGGCTAATGCTCACGTGTGAGAAGTTTCGAAAGTCTTCGCAGTCGAGGCTGGTTTCTCCTCCCGAGAGTTTGGGCGTCAAGAGATCCACGACGATGCCCCCTCGCTGGAGCCCTTCTGCGGTGGTAGAGCCTAGCTGCAGAAGCCTCCCGGGCCCACAGGCACCACTGATGGAATCGGTGTTGAGGTTCACCTGGGTGCCGAGGCCCGTCACATTGATGGGCGTGATGCAAATGCCCGACTGGGGCCCTTTGCTCGATTCAGAGTCTGTTCTTTGGCTTTGGCATTCCGTGATGGTTTCATCATCGGTGAGAGCCGTGGCAGAGGCTCGCTTGGAGAGTTGCACTTGTGACAAGTCGCGGACGCCCCCACCCTCACCTCGACCTCGGCCTCTTTGGTCGTTTTCGTCGGAACCTTCGCCATCGATAAGCCCACAAGAGTTGGAGCTCACGAGACCGATAGAGAAAAGACCCAGAAGTGGAAGCAGGAGCCTGTTTGATGCCATGATGTGACCTTCCCATATGCAAATTTTCATGAGGGGTTTGCCCCTCAAGCCTAGCATAGGCGGCACTTGGAATGCGGTCAGAACTTCGGCGGGCCTGCTTGGGTGGTGTGGTCTTAGCTGATGAGCTTTTGGAGTGTGGAGCCCATGTCTCCAGGGCTCATGGCCACGTGAATGCCACACTCTTTCATGGCGGCGATCTTTTCAGCGGCTGTTCCCTTGCCCCCGCTCACGGTGGCGCCAGCATGGCCCATGCGCTTGCCCTTGGGAGCTGTTTGTCCGGCAATGAAGCCAACCACGGGTTTGTTTTTCATGTTGTCGCGGATCCATTCAGCGGCCACAATCTCCGAGTTTCCGCCAATTTCACCCAACATCATCACGGCCTCTGTGTTGGGGTCTTCTGCAAAGAGCTCGAGCGCGTCAATGAAGCTGGTGCCATGAATGGGGTCACCACCAATTCCCACACAGGTAGACTGGCCAATTCCCAGTGCACTGAGCTGGCCCACAGCCTCGTAGGTGAGGGTTCCCGACTTAGAAACAATCCCAACCTTTCCTGGTTTGTGGATATGTCCGGGCATGATGCCGATCTTGCATTCACCCGGAGTGATGACTCCTGGGCAGTTGGGTCCAATCAGCCGGCTTTTTCCCCCCGCAGCGTCCAAGGCTCGCTTCACTTTTGTCATGTCGAGCACAGGAATACCTTCGGTGATGCAGACCAACAGCTCAATTTCCGCGTCAATGGCTTCCAGCATAGCGTCGGCCGCAAATGGCGGGGGCACGAAGATCATGCTGGCGTTAGCGCCCGTCTTTTCCTTCGCCTGACTCACTGTGTCGAACACAGGCCGATCCAAAACTTGGGTTCCACCTTTTCCTGGTGTGACTCCTCCCACGAGTTGGGTGCCGTACTCAAGACACTTTTCAGAATGGAACTTGCCAGCACTTCCAGTGATGCCTTGGCAAATGACTTTGGTGTTCTTATCAACAAGAATGCTCATGGATTGATCTCTTTCCGTTGTTCAATTCTGTGGTGGAACGTGTCACTTGACAGAGGAGATGATCTTCTCTGCCCCGTCGGCCATGTTGTCCGCACTTTGAATGTTGAGCCCTGATTCCTTCAGGATCTGTTTGCCCTTCTCAACATTGGTGCCCTCCAAGCGCACCACAAGTGGCACTTTCAAACCGAGCTCTTTTGCCGCAGCGACGACTCCATTGGCAATGACATCGCATTTCATGATGCCGCCAAAGATGTTCACAAAAATACCCTTCACCTGATCATCTTTCAAAATGATGCGAAAGGCCTGCGTGACGGTTTCTTGGCTTGCACCGCCTCCCACATCAAGAAAGTTGGCCGGTTCGCCACCTTTTTGTTTGATGATGTCCATGGTGGCCATGGCCAGGCCGGCACCATTCACAAGGCAGCCAATGTTGCCGTCGAGAGAAACATAGGAAAGACCAAACTTTGACGACTCCAGTTCGCGGAGATCTTCTTCTTCAAAGTCGCGTAGGGCGCGCACTTCGGGGTGACGAAACAAGGCATTGTCGTCGAAGCTCATCTTGCAATCGAGAATTTCTAGCTCGTCTTCTTTGTTGCGTGAAAGGGGGTTGATCTCGATCATGTCGCAGTCGAGGGTCATGAAGGCACTGTAGAGGCCCTTGAGAGTGTTGGAAAACTCCTTAGCGAGCTTGCCGCTGAAACCCATTCCAGCGCAAAGTTTTCGCGCTGTGAAGGAATGGAAGCCCACAACGGGGTCAATGTCGGCCGTGACGATTTTGTCGGGAGACTTTTCCGCCACTTCTTCAATGTCCATTCCGCCTTCTGTGGAAGCCATCACACCGATCTTGTTGGTCTCACGGTTGACCACAAGCCCCAGGTAGTACTCTTGCTCAATGTCTGTTCCCTGAGCAATGAGAACCTTGTTCACTTTTTTGCCTTCGGGGCCGGTTTGGTGGGTCACGAGTTGCATTCCCAAGATGGCCTCAGCGTGGGTTCGTGCTTCTTCAGGAGAGCGAGCGAGTTTGACACCGCCTCCCTTGCCGCGGCCGCCGGCATGGATCTGAGCCTTCACCACCGTCAGCGCCTCTTTTCCAAATTCGCGTGCTGCCCATTCTGCTTCAACGGGGGTGTGGCACAGTGTTCCCGCGGGAATGCGGAGGCCGAACTTCTTCAGAAGCTCCTTTGCCTGATACTCGTGAACGTTCATCTCGATCTCCTCAGTGGGTGACTTCTGAAGAGTCTATACTAGTCGTCTGGGTTCGGAACAAGCAAGGGGGCTCAGTCGGCTGAGTAGCCAATAGAAAGATTCAAGAGAGTGCGCCGATCATCGCTCACATAGAAGCCAATGGGGCGGCCCTCCAACACGCTCAGGGAAACTGTCCAACGGCGTCGTTTGACGTAGGCCCCAGCAATAAGCCGAGTTTGAGACCGGATATTGGGGCCAAGAGAGTCTCCATTGGTTGAAAGGGCAAGCTGTTGGTTGGCGAACACATGCTCGGCAAATGCCGAGACTCCCAGCCGAAGGGGAGACGACGGGAAGGGAGTCTCGGCATTTGCCGAGCATGTGTTCGCCAACCAACAGCTTGCCCTTTCAACCAATGGAGACTCTCTTGGCCCCAATTTCCGGTCTCAAA
>JANQPW010000212.1 GCA_028285285.1 Silvanigrellales bacterium | reverse complement strand
GTCCTCCGTCAAGAGAAAGGTTGCGGATCTCCTGCGCCTCAAGAGAAGCGGCGATTTTCATTTCTGCCACACGGATGCTCAGCTTCTGAGCGGCGATTTTTTTCTCCAGTTCAGCACGTTTCTCTCCGTCTTCCGTTTGGCTCAGTTCGGCCTGAAGCGCGGAAACTCTCTCGTTTGCATTCGTGATTTCGTCAGAGAAATAGTTTCTGAGATTTGTGTGGCTGACCGCCGCCGCCTTTTTCGCATATTCAACTTCACCAACAGCCTGCGCCATGCGGGCAGCGGTTTGAGGGTCGATCAGATTGTCGGGTTCTTCATCTCCTTTGGCTTCCAAAACCGCCCCTTGCAGAAAGCTCCGAGTCTGCTCTTTGTTCGCGAGCCCCACAGCTGATTCGAAGGAGAGGCAGCTGCCCTCGCTTTCAAACCCGGCCTTGTTCCTTTCCTGCCCCTCTTCGAAGAAGCGCTCCAAAGCGTAGTCTCGCAAATTGCGGCAAATGCTGGCTGCGGAAAAAGCTCCTTTTTCAAAGCTGACAGCAGAAAGAGGCTGTGTGAAAGAGAAATAGAGACGTTGCTCCACGAGCACTCGGTACAGCACGGGATGTTTGGTTTGAACATCTTCAAAAGCAATGTCGTGGGTTTCTTGTGCCTGGAGCAGAATATTGAAGGAGAGGGTCACCAGACCAGCGTCTTTGATTGTTTCTGAATTTTCCGTTGCAATGGACTCCCAGCGGGCCATTTCTGCCACGGCTTCTGCAACACCAACTTTTCTTGTGAGCTGCGTGAGAAAGCTGATGTGCTCAAAAATTTCCCCACGGGAGATCTCTTGCCCAGACTGAGCCTTCTGGAGGAATTGCTCCCAGTTTTCCCTCAGCTGATCAAGAGAACCATTTTCATCACCGCTTCCAAGATCAAGGGGCATGTCCGGTGCTTTTTCGCCATTGGCCCGAGCGTCAAGAACCTTTTGCAGTTCACCACTGAACCGCTTGAGGTCACCGTAGCCAATGCTCACGAGGTTCCAATGGTTTTGTGAGGGCTCGTAGG
>JANQPW010000210.1 GCA_028285285.1 Silvanigrellales bacterium | reverse complement strand
GTTGAGCAATGGCTCCTCTAGCTCTTGAACGGCGAAAAAGTCCCTGTTGCTGGGAATGTTGAGAATGATTTCCTCAACACTGCGTCCTTCCTCAGTGGGCTCCTCGACTGCCGCTCCTTCCGGTTCTGGAAGTGCGGGCGCCTCAGCGTTCGGAGGAGCGGGCTGCTCTCCAGAGGCATCGGGCGAGGCGTCTCCGGAGGCGCCTTGGGGGGTAAGGTCTCCTTCACGATTGGCAAAGGTCTGCTCATCGGAACAGGCGGCCAGTGCAAAGAGGCTCCCGACAAGTGTCGTGCCCGTCAAAATGCCTCTGTGAAGAGGTAGCTTCAGGTGAAGTGATTTCATAGTTTGCGCCCGTTTCTCTAGGTTCTTCGCGTCCAACCCAAAGTTTCGACCCATCGGGGGAAGAGGTTGAGTCGATTCGAAAAGAACTTTGTTTTCAGGCGGTTCGCCGGAGAAAAAAGGCTTGAGAAGGGGAGGGGAGGGCTCAATAGCCCTGCTGATCTTCCATTTGGGCCTGCCAAGACTCAACTTCTGACACGTCGTAAATGTCTCCATCCCACTCGGCATTGGAGCGATGGCTCCACTCTCTCACTTCGTAGCTACGGCCCAAAAACCCAAATGCGGTGATGATGCCCGATCTGTCGTCGAACAGCAGCGTGAAGGAGCAAAAGCCTATTCGCATATAGCCAAACTCTTCCTCAACCATGCCTGTCCACAACGTGTTGTAGACCTCCGGCTCTAAGAAAATAAAGTGGCGGATTTTTTGGGAATCAACCCGGAATTCAGCATCTTTTCGGTTCACAACCATCACACCATTGCTGCCGCCGGCGTGTGCTGCTAGGGAGCTGAAGAGCAAACCTAGTGCGAGAATGAGCTTTGACATCAGTTTGCCTCCTTCTTTTGAGTCAGATGACTGTTCAGGGTTCCAGTGACCAAGTTCATAAAGAGCCCGAGGTAAACAGGGAGCTTCCCTTTGTACTTCTTGTCTTGCCGGATAACTTGAATTTTGTCGATGCACTCGGTCAAAATTTCATGAATGCGCTGCATGCCCTCGGGGTTGAGGCTCTCGGAAATGGAAGCCAGACGTGCCGCCTTGGTGCCCAGGTTTTCAACCTGAAAGCTGTCGAGGCGAATTTTTAGCTGAGCGATCATATCTCCGGCATTGATCGGCACTTGGCATTTTCCTTCTTGGAATGTCACGTGCCCTTGACCATCCTCATAAAGGGTGCCCGACTGAATCAATGCGTCGAGCGCGTTGAGGCCAACTTTGCCAAAATCTTCTGCAACCTTCGTTCGTGAAATACCGGCATCCATGGAAGCCAGGTCGAAGAGGGTGAACTTGAGGGGATCGGTGAGGATCTGCTCAAAGTCTTCATGATCCATCAGAACTGAATTCTCTTTATAGACCTTGGCAACACTGTGCAT
>JANQPW010000192.1 GCA_028285285.1 Silvanigrellales bacterium | reverse complement strand
GAAAGGGCTCCACACCCAAATCGTTCAGCCGAGTCACCGTAGCTGCCGTGTCGTTGGTGTGAAGTGTGGACAACACCAAGTGACCCGTGAGAGCGGCCTGAACTGCAATCTGGGCTGTTTCTGCGTCACGGATTTCACCAATGAGGATCACGTTCGGATCTTGGCGCAGGATTGACCTCAAACCTGCGGCAAAGGTGAGTCCCGCTTTTTCATTGACTTCAACCTGACCCACACCCGGAATGGTGATTTCCACCGGATCTTCCAAGGTGATGATGCTCACGTCGGGCTTGTTGATCTCAACGAGCGCCGAGGCCAGAGTCGAGGTTTTACCAGAGCCGGTCGGACCGGTGACCAAGATGATGCCGTGCTTTTGGTTGATCATGTTTTTGAAAGTTCTGAGAACTTTCTTCGGCATTCCCGAGCTGTCGAGCGGGCGAATACCGGAAGACTTGTCGAGAATACGCATGACAATGCGTTCACCATGTTTCGTTGGCAAGGTACTCACACGAACATCACACTCACGCCCACCCACTTTTAGAGAGATACGACCGTCTTGGGGAATGCGGCTTTCGGCAATGTTGAGTTTGCCCAGAATCTTAATGCGCGTGGCCACACTCGACTCAAACTTCTTGGGGATTGACCTCACTTCACGCAGTCGCCCATCGATCCGAAACCGCACCGAGACTTTTTCATCGGCTGGCTCAATGTGAATATCGGAAGCTTTTTCACTGATGGCCCGACGAATGATGGTGGACACCTCTTTCCGAACAGGCGCCTCTTCCACGTCGTGGAGGAGGTCATGGGCATCGTCAAGGCCATCAATGGTGTCTTCATCATCTTCCAACCCATGAGCGGCATCGGAAGACATGTCTTGTCGTTCAAAGACGCTGTTGATAGCCGACTCAATAGTGGGCTTAGGACAAACCACCCGGTGGATGTTTGTTCCCAAAATGAGCCGCAAATCATCAACAGCCGAAACATTGAGGGGATCATTGACCGCAACCGTGACTCCAAACTCATCCCGAGACACGGGAACCACAAGGTTTTGCGTGCAGAAACTGATGGAGATATCCCTCACCAGCTCAGGATCAATGTCGGCGATGGGCAAGTTTTCGTAGTAGGGAAGGTCGAGCTGAATGGCGAGAGTCTGCAACAGGTCATTTTGCTCAATGAGATCGCTCTCAATGAGGATCTTCCCAACTTTTTCACCCCGCTCGGCCTGCTGCTTCAAAGCCTCCTTGAGCTGGTCTTCGGTGATTTTCTTACGCTCAACAAGAATCTCGCCCAAGGCTTTGCGGCCAAACTTGCTGAAGGCAGGGCCCTGAGAAGCCGACTGAGATTCTCGGTCTTCAGCTGGTGCGCTACCCGAACCCTGCTTCAGAACGGAAAGCACTTTCTCTGTGTTTGACCCTGACATGTTCTCCCTTTCTGATTCCCAAACGATCGGATCGCCACGACGCCACGGTTGGTTCAACCACCACCGCTGCTCCCTGTTGGTGGCGGGGGTGGTGGAGGCGGCGGCGGAGGCGTGCCTGCCCCAGCTCCCGCTCCTCCGCCAGAAAACCCACTTCCACCCCCATCGCCGCTTGGAACCACGATGGGATCCGGATCTTGGCTGGGAAGCTCCACATCTTCATTGCTTGCTTCTGGTAGCTCAGGCTCCGATCCCAAGCTACTTCCCCCTTGGGGTGTTTGTTGCTCCTCAGCGGGCGGAAGGGCTCGCGGCGGCGGCACCCGACCATCGGCTCGTGTGGGTAAGCGATCAAAGACTTCTCTCTCACGAAAGTCTTCGCCATAAAACTTCTCCAAGAACTCGCGCTGATCATTCAATTTCTTATCGTAGATTCGGGAGAGGTCAACCGAGTCTCTCACAACGTAAGGGGTGAGAAAGATCATGAGATTGGTCTTTTGCCGTTCCAAGTTTGTGTCACGGAACAGCCAACCCAAAATCGGAATGTCTCCCAGCAACGGAACCTTGCTCAAACCCTCAATCTCAATGTCTCTTTGCAAGCCGCTGATGACAATGGTCTGGGTGTCTTGAACGGAGACTTTTGAAGTGAAGGACCTCTTATTGGTCTGCTGTGGCCTTCGGTTGGCATCCCGCCGACCAAAGCTATCCGCTTTCAAAGACAGGTCCATGTTGATTTCATCAGACTTCGAAATCTGCGGCTTCACCTTCAGGCTCAAGGTCGCGTCCAACGACTCCGGTTTCTCACTGGAAATTCCTGTTTGAGAGTTGGTCTGGAGGGTGAAAACGATCTCTCGTTCCGTTGCTTCGAACTCAGCCTCTTCATTGTCGGCCACAAGCATGCTGGGTGTTTGCAGAACGTTGGAGTTGGTGTCGTTCTTCAGCGCAAAAATAAACGCGCCAGGAGTGAGATTCAAACCCGGAACAACCTCAATGCTTTGTTTGGAGAGAACTCCAAAAATGGCGCGGGAGGGAAGGTTGTTGAAGAGTGCTGCTGTTTGCTGTGAGTTCACGTTTGTGGAGTTTGAAAGAGCCGAAAAGGCACCTACTGCTCCAGGCTTCCACCCAAAAGGAAAGGCAAATCTGTCAGAAGTTTCCGGCGGCAAACCGGCAAAGGCAGAGCCACCGATGTTGAGCCCCTTGCCCACATTCACGTCAATAATGTCGGCTTCGAGAAACACCTGGTCTTTGCGCTTGTCAAGCAGGCGAATGATGCTGTCGATCTCACGATAGGCCGCCGCACTGCCCTGAATGATGAGGGAGTTGGTGGCTGTGTCTGCCGTGATCTTCACATTCCCCAGGTCGGCAACGGAATTCTTGTTGTCGTCGTTGTTGTTGTTGCGATCGTTCGTGGAGCGTGAGGTCGATCGACGGGTTGATGCACGGCTGCGCAGACGACTGCGACTGTTCGCAGCCGAAGAGCCCTGTGTGAGAGATTGAAGAGTCGCAGCCAGCTTCTGGGCATCGGCATTTTCAAGTGGGCGCACATGAATTCCAGCTTGTTGCGTTTCTTCGTCAAGCGCCCGATCCAGCCGCTTGATGAGTCGCACCACATCATCCAAACCCTTCGGCGGTCCAATCAAGATCGTGGAATTGGTGCGCTCGTCAACGATAACTTTCTGTAGGTAGAGAGCAGCCCCACCTTTAGAACCTGCTCGGCCAAAAATATCCTGAATTTTCTTAGCAATATCAGCGGCATCTGTGTAAAGAATGGGAACAATGGCAACCTGTGGCTGGTTGCCCTTCACATCGAGGAGTTTGATGATTTCCAACAGGCGACGGATTTTGTGGCCTGTGTCGGAAACAATCAAACTGTTCGTTGTGGGAAAGGGAACGGCATTGGACTCCCGCAAAATGGAGCGGAGCTGGCGCGCAACAGTCTGAGCATCAATATAGCTCAGAGGAATGATCTGGGTGATGATTTCATCGGTCATGGGTGCCCAGCTCGAACCATAGAAGGTTTTGATGTTCGAGCTCGTGGCTTGGCGTGTGGGAATGATCTTCACCACACGACCTGTGTCAACTGTCGTGAAGCCAGCCACATTCAATGCACTGAGGAAGGCTTGGTAAGCTTCCTCCTTCGTGATCTGCTGAGGCGAAATAATGGCAACACGGGCCGACGAGGAAACACCTTGCCCCAAAATAAAGTTTTTTCCCGTCCACTGGGCCACAGCTTTGATGATGTCTTTGATGGCCGTTGGCTCGGGGAAGTCAATGGTCACCAGCTCCTCACCAGGAGGAATGTTCTTGGCCGGATTCACGGTGGGCTGAGCAGCGGGAGGGCTCTCCGGCGCCGGGGGTCTCTCAACGGGTGGTACCGGCGGTGGCGGAGGTGTGTCCGTTTGCGCAACAGCCTGGGGCGCGGCGGCTGGACTGGCCACTTCAGCAGACGACTGAGAAAGGCCAGTGCTGCAGATTCCAGCTCCGGCAGCGAGAACAGCCAAAACCCGGAGCAGCCATCTGGAACTTCTGAATTCAAACCAACTACCCACCATCTTCTCCTTCAGCACTGCCATGTCTCACCCTCACTTAACCCGCACAATGTAGGTCATGACTGTGTCACCCCGCACCACACGAATGTTGATTTCTCTCTCTTCTTGAAGGGCCTGATAAAGCTTGAACCCCGCCGACGCATCTCTCAGTGACTCACCATTCACCTCAGTGATGATATCCCGATTCTGAAATTTCATCTTCTTGAAGAGAGAGTCAGGTTTGATGGCAATGAGCTTGAAGCCAATCACGTTCCCACCCTCCAAAGCGGGAATCAGTTTGGCTGAGTTGAGAATATTCGCATACCCAGGTCCGATACCGTCTGCCAACTCCTCAGCCTCAAACTCCAAATTAACAATATTTTCTGGCTGAACAGGGACAGGAACATCAGGTTGGGGCGGGCCACCACCTCCACTGCTCTTCCCACCGATAACATTTAAGGAAACGCAGATTTTTTGATCTCCCTTACGAAACTCAACTTTATCGCGATTGACTTTGTAGACCTCATAGTCTTCGTAGTCGATCACCAAGCTCCCCACCTTGTAAGTGTCAGCATACGAGACCTTGGCATCTTTCACAGTAACAAAACTCGAGAAAGGATCTCCAGTGAAGATTGTGCCGAGCACAGAAATAGGCATCTGCTCGTTTGAACAGGGCACACCCTCAAAATCAAGTCCAGAGGTTTGCTGAGAATTGTCCACTTCTGGAACAACTTCCGGTGCCAGCTCCCCGTCTGAGTTGAAGAGGTTCCGAGCCAAAATATTCTTTTGGAGAATCTGCGCGCCGGGACCAGAGTCATCACTGGTCTTCGCTTCCCCAGCCACGATGCGCCCGGGGCCGCCTCCTCCCTGGCCCTTAGCCTCACCGTCTTCTCCAGCCATCATGACTGCGAAAACGGCAAAGGTGCTCACAGAACTGGCAGCCACAAAAGACAAAGCCAGAATCAAGCTTCCTGCCCGAACCAGAGCCCAGTCGAGATTGCGAAGAATGGGTTTCGCCCGAGTTTGGACCCACTGAGTGAAGGCATAGACCCAATACAAGGCCCGAGACGATGAAGTGCCGTCTCCTTTGCTCTTTTGTGCATCAGCACCCCCACCGCCCTCAACCTCATCAGGTTCGGCGTTGTTTCCACGGCGCAATTTCTTGAGAAGTTTCTTCAATCTCAAACCTTCACTTGACCTGAATTTTTCGAGTCATGACCGTTCCATTTCTCTCATATGTCACTTCTAGGTTCGCCTCTGTTCGCATGGCCTGCAAAGTTTGAATGGCGCGTGCGGCATCGTTGAGCTCAATTCCGTTAATGCTCCGGACAACATCACCATTCTCGAACCCCATCTTTTCGTAAACGGAGTCTGACCGAATCTGCGTGAGCACAAAGCCCTTCACCTGACCACCCACCATATTGGGGCTTGCTTTTGCATCTTGAAGGGTTTTGGCAAAGTCCAGAGTGACGGCCTGCTCAATCCACTGCTTGGTGACGTTGATCTCTTCTCCTCGTCGTTCAAACCCTTCCTCGGAGTAGTCGAGGTCTGACCCCACACTGGCTGTGGAAGTTCGCGCGCTGCGACGGCTGGGATCAGCTTCACGGCGCTTGGCCACTTCGGGCTGCTCAACCTCAAGATACTGCGGACACCCATTCTTCACAAAATAGACACGATCACGGCTGATGTCACTGATACGCGCATTTCCAGGCACCGACTCTCCCAACACAAAAGAGTCCGTTTCTCTTGTGGCCGTTGACTCCAGCAAAACAAGGCTAGAATCAGAAGCACCTCCGTAGATCACCCCTTTGAGTTTCAATGGAAGATTAGACTCCTGCGGCTCACAGCCTTCAAGAGAAGTGTCTTCCTCGCCAGAGCCTTCGCTGTTGAACAAGTTGCGCACCAGAATGGGGTTGAACTCATTGACCTGCGGGTAGGCTGGAGCCTGAACTCGAGCCGCTGTTGTTTGCTCGGGTAGCGAAGAGAGGATCTTTCGCGGCTTGGGCATCAACACAAACGCAACCGCCCAACCCGCAATCGCAGCTAGTAGAAAACCCGCTAAAAACACTGCCGTGGGAGGCACCCACTTTTCGAACGGAGGCAAAGCCAAATCGGACAGATCCAATTTGCCCTGCACCGTTTTCGTCACAATTGTTCTTAGATAAGTTGTCGCCTTTTTCACAGTAACGGGTCACCTTCGTTGTGAAATTCCCAAAGACCCTTCTAAAAGCCACTGCCATCATGCCATGAAAAGACCTTTCACCTCATTTACAAGGGCGATCTGGTGACAGCTTTACTGCACAGAAAAAATGTTCCGTCGGAAAGAGTCCTGACAACGGCCCCTGATTCGCCCGGCTCTTTCTCCATATTGAACAAATTTCCGAGCATCCGTCAAAGCTCTGTCTCTACAGCTCTCAGACAAATGGTCGATAACCAGCCCGAGATTGGATTTCGATTCCATAGGGGTTCTTCATGATCGACTCAAACCTACGCGCCCTTCCCGTGATCGTGTTCGCTATTCTGGGAGTGACCATCATTGCCCTCATAGGCGTGGCATTCACCGACTGGCGAGCCATTCTGTTCACGAGTTCGTTGTTCTTTTTGAGCTCCTGTGCTTGGACACTCTGGATCACCAAGCGGCTTGAGCAGACCTCGGCGTCCACGATTGAGTCTGTAGCTGAAGAGGTCGCGGACACCATTCGCACAGAAGCTCTCACAGAAGCTCGCGCTGCGGCCGAGAAAGAGTACCGAGAACACCTGCAAAGTGCGCAGAGCACTGAAGAACAGCTCCGAGGCCGGATCAATGAACTTGAGAAAAGTCGTGCGGAATTGCAAAATGCCCGTACAACACTCGAAGCCCAACTCGCAACCACTCAGGCGGCAGCACAAAGAGTTGAGACTCCAACCCCGGCAACCAACGCCGAAGCCGATGCAACAATTGCCGACCTCTCGCAAAGAGTGGAGGATGCCGAAAAACGGGTCCAAGAAATCGCTGCCGAAAAAGCGGAAATGGAAACACGCCTCGCGGCAGCCGAAGAGTCAAGGTCAAGCCCCAGCGTTTCCGACGCGCCAGCTCCTTCCGGCCAGGTCGCAGAAACCAGCCGTGCTGTTGCTGAGCTTCGTCAAACCGTATTGCGGCTTGAGGAGGAAAACCAGGCACTCAAAGAGAAACAATCTCAGAGTCAATCGCAGCAAAACGAAGCAAAACGCTCGGAGGTTGAGAATTGGAAAGCCAATCTCAACACCTTGCGCAACAAACTGACCTTGGAAAAGGAAGAGTCAAACAAGCTGAGCCAAAGCCTCGAGTCGCGCGCGCGGGCAGCGGAGGATCGGCTCAACGACCTTCAAAACAAATACAAACGCCTCTTTGCGGAACGTCGCGGCTCGGAAACCTCAGTTGATGAGCAGGTGCGTTTGCTGGAGGAAGTCGTCTCTCTCCTGCCCGAAATCGTTGCACAACTGAAAAACGTCACCCACGAAACCGAGAGAAGTGCTATTGAAATTGGGGACAAAATCCGCTTCATCTATGAGAAAGCGCAAGAACACCTTGCCGAGTCGAATGAGATCTCTGCCCAATTCCGGGGCGGCTCTGGGGTGGACAGCAACACCAGCCTGAGCGAAGTCATTCAGAGCAGCCTCTCGCTCTTAAGAGAAATGATCGATATGCTCGAGGAAAACTCGCGCCTGAACACTGAGTACTCTTCAGCAATCGACACCATTCTTGTGAACACTGCAGAGATCAACAAAATCAGCGACGAGATCCAGTACATCTCCGACCAAACCAACCTCCTTGCCCTCAATGCGGCCATTGAGGCGGCTCGAGCTGGCGAGCACGGTCGAGGCTTCTCAGTTGTTGCGGAGGAGGTGAGAAAGCTCTCCGACCGCACGAGCTTGGCTTCGAACAACATCATCCAAATCGTTGAAAAGGTGAATGTTTCTGTTCGTGACATGAGCCAAAGCCTCCAAGAAAACCTCAAGAAGAACACCGAAAGAAAGTCTCACGTGGATCTTGCCGTGAGCGAGCTGGTGCGAACTGCAGAAGACAGTACTGAAGTTTTCACCAAGCTGATTTCAAATGCCGTGGCAAGCTCCGAATCGGTCGCAACCAACATTGACCAAATCGTGCTCAGTCTCCAGTTTCAAGACATCACGAAACAGCAAATTGACCAGGTCCTTCGACCAATTGACCGCATCAAATATAATGTGGAGGAGCTGATCGGCCGTTTTGTGAAGGGCAAAGATGTCAAAACTGGCGCTCAGCTCACTCAAGCGTATGACAAAGAGGTCAAGAGCGAGCCCAGCAGAGAAGCTCAGGCTACGGCCCCTGCGGCACCTGCTCCTACGCAGACCATTCCCAGCGACGTCGCAAAAGCCTCAAAATTTGCTGAGAAGGAAGCCGAATCCAAGATTGATAACGCAGCCAAAACCAAAGAAACGCCGCAAGATGGAAACGCCGAAGAGGAAGAAGATCTCACAAACGGTGATGTTGTTTTCTTCTAGGGGTTACGATTCCTAGACTTCCCAAAGAACTACCAAAAATGTCCTTGTTGTTTCGATTGACACCTGTCATAATGTGACGAGTATCCATAAAAATTGATACATTTTAGCTAGTTCTGTAGCTTCATGGATGAAGAAAACAGCCTGGCGATCTTTGAACCTGAGAATCCGCAGGGAGCGGGGATTAGGAGTTTCATGTGAGCATGCTTGCAGCGCTGATTGGATCAAGCACAGTCATTCGCCACGTTCAACATTTGATTCTGAAGGTTGCGGAGAATGACGCACCCGTATTGATCACAGGAGAGCCTGGCACAAAAAAGGAAACACTCGCTCGTGCTGTTCACGAAAAATCTTCGCGTGCCGACGGCCCTTTCGTTCCCATCAATTGTGGAAGCATGTCCGATGACATGCTTCAAAAAGAACTCCTCGGAGAGGAGTCGAAGGGAAAAATTCGTCAGGGTCGGATTGAAGTGGCCAACGACGGAACGATCTTTCTCGATGACGTGGTGAAGCTCTCATCACAAATGCAGGCACGCCTCGTAGCCCTTCTCCAGGAAGGCTCTTACATTCCCATTGGGGGAAGCGAACAGCGCAGCGCCAACGTTCGGGTGATCTGTTCCACTGGAACACATATTGATCAGGCTGTGAGAGAGGGAAAATTTCGCGAAGATCTTTACTACAGACTTGCTGGTTGTGCGGTTTATGTTCCTCCCCTTCGTGAACGCCGAGAAGATATTGGCATGCTAGCAGAGCATTTTATTCTGAAACACAGCAAATCAAAGTCAAAGAAGGTCATGGGTATTGCCCCCGACGCCATGTCGGCCCTGCTCCAACACTCTTGGGACTACAACATCAAAGAGCTCGAGAACCTAGTTGAAAGAATTGTTGTTCTGAAGAACGGCGGGACCATTGAAGTTTCCGATCTGCCTCCTCGCCTCAGAAAGCTCGTTACCGATGACATCGACAACTTCTACCAGTCTTCCAAATCATCATCTAATGAGCACCAAGTTGGCATCAACGGTCAGCTCCAACCTCGAAACGTAACAGGTTCCCCGGGGCAACAAAGCATTCCTCACCCAGCCCCAGGTCTCCAAAGAAATGAAACGAGCTTCCCCCAGTCGTTCCCCCAACAGCAGGGTCGCAAACAACCACCCACTCAACATGGATTTCAAGGGAACAATGCTTTCCCAGGTCAGTCTATGCCCCCAGGCTTTGAAGACACCAGTGAGATTGACCAGTTTATCAAGAAAGAGATTGACCTTGGCAGCGGTATCGATTTTTACAGAGTGGTGGAAGAATTTGAAAATCGTCTGATCGCCGAAGCACTCCGCCGCACCAACCACAATAAAAATCGCGCTGCTCAACTCCTTTCAATGAACCGAACAACATTGGTTGAAAAGCTGAAAAAACGAGCTGCCTCGAGCTCTGTAAAAATTGAGACTGGTCGGGTTAAACGCAACCCAGCTTTCACCATTTTCGATGGGCTAGGCAACGAAAACCGGGAATTTGAAAGCTTCGATTTCATCAAAGAAAACATCCCCAACAACACTAGCGGGAAGTGACTGCTCCATCCATCTTGCGAGAATTGGTTTGGCGCTACGAATGGGTTTTGGCCGGCGCTGTCTCTTCGCTGTACTTTTGGCTTTCGCAAAACTCCCAAACCGAACCCGACCTCGTTGGAACTGTTGTTGTTGCAGCTTCAGTTATGAGCGTTTACCTTTGGGACTCGACCGATCTTGTTGGAGCTGAGACCTCAAAAGGGTTTCCTTCCCTAACATCAAGCTCAGTTCGGCGGGCAACAGCTGGACTTTCATCTGCTTGCGGAGTTCTGGCTGTGGTTTTGCTCGCAACGAGCAACCCTTTTATTGCCGCCATGGCACTGGGTGGTCTGCTGATCCTGCGTTTGTTCTACGCATCCTTGCCAAGAAGGCCCTCTCCGAAAAAAAGCGGATTGAAGGCTCATTTCATTGCAGCAGCCATTGTGGTCACATTTGCGGTGCTCCTTCTGAGAACGGAAAAGACAACCCTATCTGCGGTAGATGGAACATTTTGGGCCTGCGCTCTCTATTTGCTTCTCTACGCAAACACCACTGCGGGAGACCTCAGAGATCTCCAGGAAGACATCAGGAGAGGAGTGCCGACTCTTCCCAGCTTCATGGGATCAGCCTCAAGTGCGCTCACAGTTTCCGGAGTTTGTCTTGCGTTTGTCATCGGGGTATCTTTGGGAAAACCTCCTGAAGGAGCTGACCACCTCTTGCTCGCTCTCTTTTGGCACATTGTGTGCCTCTTAGCTCTGGGGCTCACTCGGCCGGCACACCCAAAAACTCACAACATCATTGACTTCGGACTGTTTCTACCCTTCGTTTCATCCAATATTCTGAATTGAAAACTGCCGGGCATCACTGAGTCAATGCCATGAAAGTGAGGAGCTCTGCCACCATCTCGAGCAAAGAAACAAACAATATCAAGGAGATAACAAAGCGAAAGATCTTCAAGTTCTGCACACTCTTCGGTTAGGTTCTCATTTGAACGAAACAGAGCGCTACAAAGCAGAAGGAGGCTTTGTCAAGCTCAAAAGAGGCTCAGGTTATGCAGCCGAGTTCACCAAGCTAGAGGTGTCGCGCTGTGCTCGGTCGAGCAACGGCTCCAGTTCGTGAACAAGCCTGTCGAGGTCGGCTTTCCCTCGCAGTCGAAATGCCGAAACACAAGACTCCAACACCAAAGGATCAGTGCGATAACCCTGGCCATTCAACAGGTGCGCAACCTGGTTTGCAAAACTGCAGACCGCTGCAACCGTGATACATGAACGAGACTTCAATTCCAACACATGGTGATGACTGGAAACCGTCTCAGCGCACTCCGTGGGCAGCCCCCAGACCACACTGGCAATTTCTCCCAAGACCTCATGTGGGTTCAAATGGAACTCAGACTCAGCCCAAGTCCAATTCTTCTCTTTCGACTGACAGGCCTCGTAGGCGCGATCGATCTCATCGGGTAAAACCAAAGCTCCAATGCACTTTCCCACATTCATAAAAACACCCGAGAGGTAACAGAGATCTGCGGGAAGCTGGAGCGCATAGCTCCGAGCCAGTCTCTCGGCCACGTAACCTCGCAAGTATGACTCGAACCAGTGCACCTCAGCGGTATAAGCTTTTGTTTTGAAGTCGAACTGGGCCACAGAAGCACTCGAGGTGAGCCGCGAAACCGTATCTCTTCCCAAAAAGTTGAGCGCTTGCTCTATGCTTTTGAAGGAAGACTCGGCGGCTACTCCCACTGCTGCATTCGCTGCACGCAGGATCCCGGCCGCCAAGAGAGGGTCTTTCCGAAGGGCTCGTGACATTTCCAGAGTGGTGGAAGTGCCGCTCGACAACAACTCCATCAACTCTGCAGCACAAGCTGAAACGCGCGGCACAGCATCTGCATTGGGGAAAACCTTGTCAAAAAGACTGGCGGCTCCCCGAGACATGAACTTTTTGTGGCTGAACCAGCTTGAGTTCTGCTTCTCGAGCCGCACCACGGCGCCACAAGAGCAATTGAAGTAGAGCCTATCGTCGGAGGCTAGCCGCCAACGAGAAGTGCCCTTTAGAAAATCACGCTCAGTCACAAATACTCGTTTGCAACTTTGGCAGAGCTTCATATTCTGTCTGGCTCCCCTAACTTAACCAGCCTTCTTCATGTTGAGGATGGGTTGCGGACGATCGGGATCAGATGTCCTATCTGGCTCAATGCGGCCGTTGATCGGGTTTAAACGACCATACACCCTGCGGATCTTCAATTGAGAGGTGCGGTGACCCGACTCCCACTCAAACTGAAAGCCGCGGTACGCTGAGATTCCGTGCTCCGCAATATCCAAGCCGGTGACTTCTTCTTCCTCCGTGACCCTCCAACCCATCACCCGCTTCACCAACGAAACAGCGATGTAGGAGAACCCAAAAGTTGTTGCTCCCACCGCAGCAATTCCGATGCCTTGGCTCACTAGCTGGTCCAAACCCGCTTTGCTCCCAAAAAGGCCTACGGCAAGGGTGCCCCAAATGCCACACACAAGATGCACGGAAAGAGCTCCAACCGGATCATCGAGCCTGAGTTTGTCAAACATGACAACAGATCCCACAACCAAAACACCAGCAACCAGCCCCACAAACAACGAGGCCATGGGTGAGATCACGTCAGCACCCGCTGTGATTCCGACCAACCCCGCCAACGCACCATTGAGGCCATTTGCAAGGTCTAGCGACTTCACAAAGTACAGAGATCCAATGGCAGAGCCAACGATTCCTGCCGCAGCGGCCAAGGAAGTCGTCACAAATACCCGAGAAACTGTGTCAAAGTCGGCTGCAAGAACAGAGCCTCCATTGAAACCATACCAGCCAAACCAGAGCAGAAGCGCACCAATGCAGGCTAAAGGCATGCTGTGAGGGTATATGGCGTTGATTTTTCCATTTTCTCCATACTTTCCAATTCGGGGTCCAAGAATCATAACGGCGGCAAGGGCAGCCCAACCACCCACAGAGTGAACCAAGGTGGATCCAGCGAAGTCATAGAAAGGCGTAGAAAGTGTGTCGAGCCAACCGCCACCCCACTTCCACATTCCAACAATTGGGTAACAAATGCTCACCAGGAGGGCCGCAAAGACCAAGAACGAAGTGAGCTTGATTCTTTCAGCAACAGCCCCGGAAACAATGGTTGCAGCTGTGGCGGCAAACATCGCTTGGAAAATGAAGTCGGTGTAGTAAGAATAGGAGTCACCGTCTGCAGACACACGATTGCCTTCAACGCCAAAATCTCCGAACCCAAAGAAGGAGCCCGAAAAAGCCTCGCCGGGATACATCAGCCCATAGCCCACAAGCGCATAAGTGATGAGGCCGATAGACAAAACTCCCAGGTTTTTGAAGAGCACGTTTGCCGTGTTTTTCCTTTGAGCAAGCCCAGCCTCAAGCGCTGAAAAGCCGAGATGCATGACAAAGACAAGCACCGTTGAAAACAAAATGAGAAGGTTTGTTGCAGAGAACTCAAGATTGATAAAGGGTTCATCAGCGGCCCAAGCAGCCTCGTGAAACAGAGAAAGCACAACAATCCAGATGGCACGTACCATACCCAACCCTCCTTTTTTCCTTCGAGGAGTCTCGGACAAAATTCTGGAGAACTGAGGAGTTTCCTGTGACAACACTGACGGTATTGGCAGCCCCTCGATCGAAACTGCCAATACTGTCAGTGAATTTTTTAATCTTTTCTAATAAAAACAGAAATATAACATGATGGCACAGATCGAGCACTCCCTGCTATTTTCCGAAGGGAGAGTAGCAAATGAAACTGTCTAACAAGAGTCTGAGTGCCCGAAACCTCATGATCACAGCCTTTGCTGTTGCGGCCTTCTCCCCCAGTGTCGCCCAAAGCAGCCCTCACCACCAAAGTGCATCATGTGGCGAGTTGGGAATGGGAGTGCTTGCAAAAAGTGGTCTCTATGGTCTTGGAGCTGGGCTTTTGGTTTCGGGTCTCTCTCTTCTGGCCGTGGAGTATCCTCACAATATTGTTCCTCCTATGGCGGTGGGAGGCCTTGCTGGAATGGGAGTGGGTATGGGGTTTGGCGCTCTTGAATGGGCAAGCAGAGATTGTCAGGCCGGTTTCAGCATTTCACCCAAACTGAACAATCCATTGCCGAGTGAGGAAACGTTCAGATGGAAGACTGTTCGCATGGCGCCCGCACTTGAGTTTACTTATCGATACTAAAAATAAACTCCTACACTCTGTTTCGTTTCCAAGATCACAGAACTCTTAAATAAACGTAACAGTTTTGACACTCATCGTTTGGTGAATCAGCCTAAACTTGGAGAACCCAACAAAATTTGGAGGATTTCCATGGGACTGATGTCTGTTTCACGACCATTCAAAACCTTTTTTTGTGCTCTTGCGAGCCTCTCGGCGTTTTCCCTCATCGCAGCATGCGGAACTGACTCCAACAATCAGGTGTTGAAACTTCAGTCTGAAGACACCCAAAACCCCACGAGAAT
>JANQPW010000166.1 GCA_028285285.1 Silvanigrellales bacterium | reverse complement strand
GAAACACTCAGAAGGAGTTGCACAGACACCTCTTCATCAGCATCTCGTGTTGGAGCAAAACTGGCTTCCGCTGTGCGGATTTCCCCAGCGCTCATTCCTCTCACCCAGTTTCGAAACGCATCCTCTGATCCGCCGTGCGGATCTCCACCCGGAAAGCCTCGAAGAAATGCCGCAGGGCTGCACTGGCCCACAATGTCTTGTTCTGCAAGGCCGGCCCAGCGCAGGGCTTGCTGATTGGCCATGGTGATGAGGCCTGCAGGATCGGTTGTGATCACCAAGCCAGCAGCCGAATCTAAAACCGCCCTCCGGAAAGCGGTTTCAGAAGCCAAGGCCCTCTCGGCGAGATGTTTCTCAGTGACATCAAAACCAAAAAAGCTCAGCCGAAACACCTCACCGTCTTCATCGATCATGGGGCTGAGAGCACCCCGGAGCACACAGCCGCTCGAGCCCGGAACATTTGACGACATTTCAAACTCACGGGAGTGGCATGAGACCACGGCACTCCTTTTAAAATCAATGGGATCTTTCGCCAACCAATCATTGAAAAGCGAGCCCATCAAGGAACCCTCTGTGAGTTCCATCAGCTGAAAAAAGCGGTGGTTTGCACTCAAAACTCTGCCTTGGAGGTCGAGCTCAATGGTCACCGCCTCTCGGTTCACACTGTCAATTTTGCTTTGAAGCTTTGAGCGCAGCCTCTTGTTTTCCGTGATGTCTGTGAGCGAGCCTGCCATGCGCTCCGCCCGTCCACTGGAGTGGTTCCAAATAGCTTGCCCCTTTGCCCGATACCACCGCATCCCTTTGTTTTGGTGTGACGCACGAAACTCAATGTCAAAGCTTCCCTTCCGCTGAAGATGGAGGGAAAGGGTTCGCAAAACTTTCCAGCGGTCTTTTGGGTGCAGAAGACTGAAAAGCTGTTTTTGCACGCGACGAAAGGCACTTCTCTCATAGCCAAGGAGCTGACAAAAGCGTCGCGAACAATACAGTTCTCCCGTGTGCAGTTTCCAGTCCCAAATTCCATCTAAAGATCCGGAAACCGAGAGAGCAAAGCGTTCCTCACTCGCGAAGAGAAAACTCTCCAGCTTCTTTTGACGAGAGATATCGGTGCAAGTCGAAACCACGACATCCGGCTCAGACTCAGCCTTTGAAGATGTCTCTGACGCGCCGCGCGAGGAAACAATCACCCAAGCACCGTTGATCAAACGCAGCTCTTCGCACAAGGCTCTCCCCTCTTTCTGCAGCACAGCCCGGCGCAACAGCCGTCGGTACTTTTCGAGGTCACTGGGATGTATCAGCTCCCGTGCCGCAAAGGGAAGTTGCTGAGGAAGCCTGAGAGACTCTGGAAAGTGCTCCCTCCCGGTGAGCTTCTGCACCTCACCATTGGAGTCGCTGATCCAGAGAGGTTGAGGAAAGAGAACTTGTTTGAAGGCCTGGCCCATGGAACCTCCCTCAAGCCAGATCGACGCTGGATGCTCAGGGTTGAGGGGAAAGTTCTTTTACTGCGAGCCTTGACCACAAATATTTGACGCTGGGATCCTTTCGTCCCGACCCTTCCTAAAGCCAATCACAACCTCTCCGATAAAATGCCTGCTGCTGAGCTTCAACCACCTTCAGCATCACTGGGAGTCCAACATGACCAACCCATCAAAAGAAATCCAAATTGACAAGGTCTTGCTTCACTTTGACCACGATCCGAAAGATTTGCGAGAAGCACTCGACCTCTTCAACGAACACTGCCCCAGCATGGAAGGTGACATTGAAACTGCTCTTAACCAAGGTGACACAAAGGAAGCCACACGAGCACTTCACTCTTTCGCCGGGGCACTGAGCAATTTCTTCCCCGCAACACTCGTGAATCGAGCCCGTGAACTGGAAAACCTCGTTTCCCATGAAGGAGCAGAACCCGCAAAAGCGAAATGGGACGTTCTCAGACCCGAGGTTCAGAGTTTTCTCGCAGCTCTCGGTCGTTGCGTCAACGAACTGATCAAGGAGCGAGCGTGACCGCACCTGCCGGAACGAGTTCAACCAAAGTTTTGCTTGTGGAAGACGACGCTTTTACAGCTGTGAACACAACGCGTCAGCTCCTCAAA
>JANQPW010000159.1 GCA_028285285.1 Silvanigrellales bacterium | reverse complement strand
GGGTGTGCCTTCAGGGCCACGCTCGGGTCAGTTGCGCCTTTCCGGGCAGCCTGAGTTTGATTATGCCGCTGCTCTGGTGTCTGCAGGCGCCGATCTCACTGTGACCGTTTCGTTGAGGGGAGCAAAAACCCCTTATGAGCTGCTCACGAGTCGTGGCGTTGGTGATCGCTTCGACGCTCGGAAAGATGAATGGCTTGAGTTGCTGCAGCCGAGTGCTAACCCCTAGAGAGGAAGAAGTATGAAGATTGTTCCCTTGACGGCCATGGCTGTGCTTTGTGGAATGGGCGTTCAGAGTCACGCTCGTGGTGAAGACTCGGTCGAAAATCTTTCTCGACTGGTGGTGCAGCGGCGTCTCGAGGTTGAAGAAAAGGCCTCAGCCCTTCGCCGACTCCAGGACGATCTGGCGGCGTTGCGGCGGCAGCAAAAGGTCAAACATTCGGAGTCTGTTTTTCAGGTCGAAAAGCTGCGCTCCAAGCTCAAGGTGTTGCAGCGGAACATCAGCCTTCAGAAGAAGCAGATTGCCGAGGCAAATCGCGAGTCGGAGACGCAGGTCAACGCTTTGTTGGAGGATGTTGAACGGGTGGCCGATCAGGTGCGCCTGACTCCGCCCGTGCAAAAAGAAGAGCGTTTGAACACCCTCGAGAAACTTCAAACGGGGCTGGAGTCGGACTCCCTCACAGCGCGGCAAGGGTATCGCCAGTTGGTGGAGTTTCTGCAGAGGGAAAAGGATCTGCGTCAGAGCGTCGGTGTGTTTCGCCAGTTGGTCACCAGTGATGGAAAGGCAGTGCCTGCCACTCTCGTCCACGTTGGGTACTCCTCCCTTTTCTTTCGCACCAATCAAGACCAAGTGGGCTTTCTTCAGGAAACGGATCGGGGGAACTATCAGTCGCGGGTATTGGAGAACGGTGCCGCAAAAGAGCACATTGAGGCCTTGATTGCAAAGGCCGAACAGGGCCAGGAAGTCAGCGGTGTTGCGATTCCACTTGCCGTTGCTCAATTGCCGGAGGTCTCACATGAGAACTGATTTTGTGTGGTTCACCCTTGGCCTCGCGTCTGTTGGTCTTCCCACCACGGCTGCCAGAGCTGTGACACAGGGTTCTTCTGCGGGAGCCGCTGAGGAGCAACAACGGAACGCGGATCAGGAACGACAGCGCGCACAGTCTGCCCAGGAGCTGCAGCTGGCTCTGCAGCGTGAGTTTTCCTATCTCAACGATGAGTGGAAGAGCCTTGAAACTCAGTTGGAGCGGCTTCAAGGTGAAGAGGCTGCCGAGCGCGAGAGTTTGGTGGCGGCAGCGCAGGCCCAAGAAGCAGAAGCTGAGAAGCTTTCCGAGCAGATTCGTGGCCTCACCCAAGAACTCGAGCAGCTTGAAAAGCGTGGTGAAAACCTCGGTTACCGCGCTCTTGCACGGCAAGCTGGCTGGGAGCTTCCCGCAGGCTCTGAGCAGCTGACCTTTGAGGAGTTCCGAGCGCAGCTGGGTCAGGAGATTTCAAGGCTGGGAGACTCTCCTCTTCTTTTGGAAGGATCTGCTACGGTGCACTGGAGCGACGCATCTGTTTCTCAGCAGCGTGTCTTTTCTGTTTCGGGAATGGGCTATGTCACCCACCGTTCTCCTGAAGGAGAAGGAAGCGGAGGCCCTGCTTGGACAGCTCTTCGAAAACTGGGAGAGACTTCTGAGGGTGTCTTTGAAGCTGTGAGCCTGCCCGTGGAGGCTCAGAAGTCGGCTGCCACGCTCCCGTTCCCTTCCATTCCCTTTGTGAACGTAGCCCGCTCCGGTGGCAAACTGCCTCCAGTGGCTCAACAGACGGGAGTTGCTGAGCTCGTGAAAAAAGGCGGGCCCATTGGTGTTGTGATTCTCGGGTTGGGCATCGCGGCCCTGCTTCTGGCTCTTTTTAGGGGAGCACAACTGTGGAGAAGGGGGCGTCTGATCCACGAAACAGAGGGGATCCTCTCCCAGCCTCAACCCGAGCTTCCGCGCCGACCTCATCCGTTGCTCGCGGGTTTTGCCACAACGCAGCAGCTGCGTGATCGCAACGAGATGGAAACGGCCTTGGGGAACCACATCACAAAAGAATCCCAGAGCCTCGATCGGGGCTCAACATTTATTACGGTTGTGGCCGCCAGTGCGCCGCTCTTAGGCTTGCTGGGCACAGTGACCGGAATGATTGCGACATTTGACACGATCACAACTATGGGAACAGGAAATCCGTCGTTGCTCTCCGGTGGTATTTCCGAGGCCCTGGTCACGACCATGTTGGGTCTCACAGTGGCGATTCCCACGTTGTTTTTGAGCCAGTTGCTCAATGCATATGCACGTCGTTGTAAATTGGAATTGGAGAGATGTGCTTATCTCACGGTGCTCCACCTGAACCCAAAAGGGGACGCTGAGCATGCTTGAGGTGTTTGTGGACACATTAGACAAGGGTGGGGTCATCATGTTCCCGCTTCTTATGCTGTGTGTTTTGATGTGGGGAGCGATCGGGCTTCGCGTTTCGCAGATGACCCCGTCGGCCACAAGGCGTTCTCTGGGTCAGAGCCGGGAGAGAATGGGAAGCGGAGGAGGGAGGGAACGCGAACGCTGGAGGAATGAATTGGTGCGTTTGGATTTGCAGATGCACCTTCGGCGTCACAGCACCCTGCTGCAGTCTGCTGTGGTTGTGGCTCCGCTTCTGGGTTTGTTGGGAACGGTCATGGGCATGATCCACACCTTCGACGCTTTGGGAGTGTCTGAAGGGGGAAACCCGGCCGCCCAAATGTCGGCCGGAATCTCTCAAGCCATGCTCACCACACAAATGGGTCTGTTGGTCTCCCTACCCGGACTCTTGATTTCACGCCTTTTGAAACGACGAGAAAACAAACTGTTTCGACTCCTTTGCGAGGGTGTTGTGCGGGAAGGAGGGCGCGAATGAAATGGAAGAGCCCAGCGGCAGAGTCGGAGGAGAATCTTGATATTTCGCCACTCATTGATGTTGTCTTTATTCTGTTGATCTTCTTCATGGTCACAACAACCTTTCAGAAAGATCTCCAGCTTGAGATACAGAGACCAGAAGCCAGCTCTTCGGAGCCTGCGGAGGCAAAAACCACACGCGTGCAGATTGAGGCAGATGGCGGGGTTTTTCTCAACGGGGAGAGCGTTCCCCTGTGGTCGCTCACAAACACTGTGAAGAAGGCCCTCGGTGGCCACACTAAGAAGTCGGTGCTCGTGGTGAGCGACAAAATGGTTCCTGCTGAAACTCTCGTGCGCGTGGTGGATGCTTGCCGGCTGGCTGGAGCTGATCAAGTGGGTGTGGCAACGGATCCGGCCGCTTCCGCGGGCGGAGTGTAGATGGCTTTTCGGGCGCCTATCATGAGAGACGGGATCTTTGTCACTGGGTTTGCCACTTTGGGCTTGGGCGCTTTGATCGTTTCTGTGTATTTGCTGAATGAGTTGTTGCCCAATAGGCAGCAAAAGGTGGCGCGTTCTCTGCA
>JANQPW010000145.1 GCA_028285285.1 Silvanigrellales bacterium | reverse complement strand
TCCCAAGGCAAAAGATAGGCAAAAGAGCACGCTCTATCTGTTCTTCACCCTTCAAGGGAATTTCATTGCAGCGAACTTCACGGGGAAGTAAAGGCGGTTCTCTGCCGACAAGTCGCTTCCTTAGCTGTTGTTGCGGTTTCCCCGGAAACCCATGAAAAGGGCAACTCCGGCGAGAATCGCGCCAAAAGTCACAACAAGCAACATTCCGGGCAGGCGATCTGGGGCCAGACCTGCAACCCGCAGTTCTGGGTAAGGAGCGTCGGCACCTCCTCGCCGAAAGTAGTGAAATGAGTATTGCTGTGGAGGGTTCTTCATGCGGGAAAAGTTGGGATCTCTTTTGTTCGGCTGCTCCGCCGTTCGTTTAAACTCAAAGCCAACTGGCTCTTCCACAATGCGGGGTGGCCACAGGTTGAGTTCGGAGATCCCCTGACCAAAGATTTCAGTGAGCATACCGTCATATTGCGGCAGAATGAACAGCACGACTCCCGAAAGGGTCTTGAAAAAATCGCTCCGCCAATGTGCCTTCCCTGTGAAGGCTGGTATGGCAAAGACCCCACGCACTTGATTCACTCCTGCCTCCGTTGTGAACTCCAGCACCGGAGGTTCGTCAGGCCTGTTGGGAGCAACCGTGGCTTGAGTCATGGAAGAAAAGTCAAACTCTTTTGCTCCTTCCGGGCTCGGGATGCGCAACTTCACAGGCTCGGGCGCTGCGGTGTGAAACAGGCTCAGGTAGAACACGCGCAACACGCCCTGATCGGGAGAGAGAATAAACTGGTGGATCTGTGCCAGCGAGGTGCCGTCTTCTTGTTTCACAAGCGGGGGCATGTTGGAGCCACCACTACCGGGCTCTGAAAGGGGCTGGGCTTGTGCAGCCGTCTCATCACCTGCCAGCATTCCCGCAAAAAGTGCCGCCAAGGCCCAGCACAGCTGGGAAGGGGAGTTGCTTCCAGACTTGCTTTCCTTCTTTGAAGGAGACTCATTTGCAATGGGCTGTGAAGCCGGGAGATCGAGAGGGAGATGCGGAAGCCCAGAGTGTTTTAAGATTTCACACACGCGCACGAGGGCGCGTTTGGCCTCGTCCATGCTGAGGCTGGCTACCTTTTCAGGAGTTTTGTTCGGCCGCTCCAGCAAATGATCGAGGAGTTGATCCCGAAAAGTCAACAGCCTGCGCAGGTCAGACTCACTTTCGAAGGTTTCGACAGACAATGTCTGCTTTTCTCCCCAAAGTAAGGGGCGCAGCACATAGACACCAAGCAGCAGTGCAAGCAAAACAACAAAAAAGAGGGTGATGATCACGTCAATTGACTCCTGGAGTGGCTTGTTTCTTGTGTGCGGCCAGGTAGGCGGAAATCTCCTCGAGCAATTCTTGCTTTTCCCGTTCTTCACGCCGCCTTGCTGCTCTCAGCCCCACAAGGAGGAGTAACGGGCCAATGATGAGTCCAGAAATGGGAATCATCCAAATCACCATTCCCAAAGACGACTCCGCATCAGGCTTGCGCAGGATCCACTCGCCGTAGCGGTCACGAAAGTAAGCTAAAATTTCTTGTTTGTTGAGACCCTGCTCCATTTGTCGGGCAATTTCACGTTTCATGGCAATGCTTTGTGAAGAGTTCGAGTCGATCACGCTGAGCCCTTGGCATGTGGGGCAGCGGAGCTCTTTGCCAATTTCGATGAGCTCGGGGTCGAGGGTAAACACCTCAGCCCCTGCAGCGGCATCGTTGTCTTCGACGGAGTAATCTTGTGCCGAGGCCACCGAACCCAGGCCAAACAAGCAAATTCCGAGAGCAACGGCAATCACAAGGGCGGCACCCCAGCGCTGTTTCCAACCTGTCCATGGTGTCGCGTCAGGTGGGGCCGGAGGCTCTCGTGAAGGGAGGCTGCTTCGGCTGCGGGCAAAAAGCGGTGATTGTGGTCTGGCCCGCGCGATGATGGCATCAACGAGATCCGCTTCTCCTGTTTCAGCTTTGCCGGAGGAGTCCACATCGAGGCTCCGACGACGGAATGTGTGAGACAGTCCGATGAGGGCGCCAATGCACATGATGACGAGGCTCGTCCACACAAACTTCACTGTGGGGTTCACGTTCATGCGCAACGTGGCTTGCCCCTTTTTGTAGTCAAAGGTGTTCATGAGCAAATAAAGGTCGTGCCAGAAAGTGGAGTGCACTCCAACCTCGTTGAGCCATTCGTCGCTGTTTGTGTACTTGGATCTCATGGGTTGGATCATCACACTCCGGCCACTGGGTGAAACAGCTTCAATGTCAGCGGCAACGTAGGTGTAGTTTGACCCTTCAATGGCCCTGAGCCCCTTGTTGGTGAGGGTATAGTCGTAAAAAACCGTTGACTCACCTTTGTCGAGCGTGGTTGTGGCTTCAATTCCGCGATACCCTCCTAAGAAGCCCATGCAGGCCACGAGAAACCCAATGTGCACAACCCAAGCTCCAAGGTAGGGTCGGTTGAAGCGCCACAAGGCTCCTGCGTTCCAGCGCAGATCTTTCAGGCGGTACACCACGTCCATGGTGAGGCTTCCCATGGTCCAAAAGCACAGCCAAAAGCCCACTGTTGAGGGCGCATCCAGGTCTTTCCGGAGGAACAAGGCAACGGTCAAGATCGTGGCCCAAATGGCTGGAAAGCCGAGGGTGATCAGGGGCGACTCGATGCGACCTGTGCGCCACTTCATAAGATTGCCAATGCCCAGAAGCGAAACCAGGCCCACGCCGATCCAGGGGGCAAAGGCGTTGAAAAAGGGTTCTTGAATGGAGATGCGCACTCCGCGCACGGCTTCCACAATGAGCGGCAGCAGCGTGCCCACCAACACGAGCGCAAGCAAAAACAGCAGAAAGAAGTTGGTGAAGAGCAGGCTTGCTTCTTTCGAGACGCGCCAGCCATCTTCCGACTCTTCTCGCACGAGCAAGTGGCCCCTGAAAGTGACCAAGGCAATGGAA
>JANQPW010000144.1 GCA_028285285.1 Silvanigrellales bacterium | reverse complement strand
GTCCACGCCTGCGTCCCAGAGAGCTTCAGCCTGTTCGCGGTAGGCCACACGGAGCTCTTCAAAGGTGACGTTGCGCAGCGAGGGATCGTTGACATCGGGAGAAAGGGAGGCCGTGCGGTTGGTTGGACCCATGGCTCCGGCAATCCACAGGGGTGTGTCCGCTTTCTCGGGATGTTTTTTGCGGTAGCTGTCAATGGCCGCCTGGACGCACTCCACAGAAGCGCGGTTGAGGTCTTTCACTGCCCCCTGCAGGCCATAGTCGGCCTGGGCGATGGATGTGGAGCTGAAGGTGTTTGTCTCGATAATTTGAGATCCGGCTTCAAGAAATTCGAGATGGATGCCGGTGATCACGTCTTGGCGTGTGAGGCTTAAGAGGTCGTTGTTGCCCAAAAGCGGCACCTGGGTGTTGTCGATAGCCGGGTGACCATGGAAGTCAGACTCGCTCAGCGAGTGGCGTTGGATCATCGTCCCCATGGCTCCATCAAGCATCACAATTCCGGATGAAAGGGCTTGCGGCAGATTTGAGGCGCGTGTGGGGTCGGACATGTGTCTCTCCAAAGTTGGTGTGAGCAGCTTTGTCGATTGTGACGCATGTGAGGCGAAGGTCAAGGTTTGTCGCTCCAAGTTGTGCCCAAATGACTTTTGAACGACATGAGCGTGTTTGTGGGTGCATTTTTCTGGTGTTTTTGATACCCCAAGAGTCCGAAGCTGTAGACTCCTGAGCTTCAGACTTTACTCTTCAATGGGAGTTTGAGTTGAGCACACCCCCTTTTGATGCACCCTCGGGGCAGCGCGACAAGGCGCGGATCGCCTCTTTTCTCACAGACGTGAGTGAGCGTTTGATCGCGCTTTTGCAGGGCCAGGGCCCAGGAACTCCCGTGAAGATGAGCCGGGGAGAGAGCCCAGCACAGATCTTAGAGGCTCTGCACCCCTTTGTTGAAGGGGCAGCGCAGGGCCTCTCGCCCAATGAGAGCGCAGCACTGCTGAACACAGTCCTAGAGCGATCGGTCCAAACTTTTCAGCCGGGTTTTTTCAATCAGCTCTATGGTGGTCTCGAGCCGGAGGCCATAGCCGGCGACTGGATCTCCACCGTGATGAGCACGTCAATGGCCACCCAAGAAATCGCTCCTTTGGCAAGTGCGATGGAGGCTGTGTTCTTCAAGCGCTTGCGAGAGCTCGCCGGATATCCAGCAGTTGAAGCCGTGAGCTTTGCAGGGGGCACAATGGTGCCTGGCGGGAGCAATGGGAATATGGTTGCGCTGTT
>JANQPW010000134.1 GCA_028285285.1 Silvanigrellales bacterium | reverse complement strand
AAAAACATCTCGAATGCCGCTGCGTCCCCTTCAAACCATCCGCGCAGAAGGTTCTCATTTGAGGGCTCTTCTTTTCGGCTTTTGGCTTCCTCTGAAATGTGAAGGCCTCCTTGTTGTGCACATTTGCAATACGTCGCCGGTTCTCTGACCGTGACAGACGATTTTGTCACAATCGGTTGTCCAGCGGTCGTATTGTCTACTGAGACTGGGAATTTGTGCATCAGTGCTCAGAGTTGTTTTCAAGTCATGGAGAAAAGCGATGGATCGAAGAAAAGTGTTGCAATCTGGGGGTGTTTTGGGTGCAAGTGTGGCAGCTGCCACCATAGCTGCGGTCTCTCAGGCTGCTTTTGCCAAAGATCATAAAAAGTCGGGCAAAAACAAGCAGTCTGGGCCTTTTAGTGGGGACCAAATCAATTCACTCACCGCGGCGCTTCTTGACTGCAAGAGCAAGGCTGACATTTGTGTGGCCCATTGCCAACGCGAACTGGCACGGGGAGATAATATGCTGGGAGAATGCCTCAAAGGAACGCTTGAAGTCGTTCCCGTTGTGGCGGCCAGCTCCACTATTGTTGCCTACAATTCCGAATTGTCGAAACCCTTGCTGAAGGTGTGCCTCGAAGCCTGCGAGTTTTGTGCAGAAGCTTGCAAAAAGCACGCAGACCACCACGAAGAGTGCAAAACCTGTTACGAGTCATGCAAAGCCTGCATCAAAGAAATCAAAAAGGTCTTGGGCTAGATGGATTGGTTAAAGCGGACGGCAGAGATCCAAGCAAGCAAAACCACCACCGTTGGCCATACATGTAAAGTTGTCTGCTGCCCACCTTTCAGTGACGCACTTGAGAACTCGAGACACGCATGTTGCGTGCACGTTGGATTCTCCAGCTCGGCTCAGCACGACACCACACCCCCACACAGCATCGAGCATGGCGTCTGAGTTCATGTCGGCATTGAGACTCCTTTTGAGGAACTTTCCCCGCCATTTAAGAAATACGTAGCAGCCTGACCAATCACCAGCCTTGGCCACTTCGTAGCTGCAGTCAAACGATGCTGCGGTGCGAATAGGCTCTTTCGGGTCAGAGGGCGAGGCTGTCGCGGTTGTCGATGAAGCTTCGCTGCTCTGCTTCTTGGGAGATGCTTTGAAAGGAATGCGTTCAACGGAAACAAGGATTGTGTTGTTGTCTGAGTCGCGGGCTAGAAGGGCCACAGCTTGGGTTTCTTGGGAAACTTCGTTGAGATTTGCGGAGTATGTGCCTGACTTCCATTCCAGAATCACCCTGTTCCCAGCTTGTGCGCTGGCTTCGGAAACCGAATCAATGCTTTCAACTCGGGGAGCCCAAACCAGTTTGTACTCAATTTTGTCAAAAGGTGTTTTGTTGTCGGCCAACGGGCTCCAGGCGATCAGGATGCCACCCTGGTTTGTGGTGCTAAATGTCAGCTGTGAACCGGTGGCAATGGGCCCTTCTTTGTTTGGGCGGTCTTGGGTGTTGGCGCTCCTTGGAGTATTTTGTGGAGGGAGTTCTGACGCCGAGGAATCGGTGGAGCTTGGGGTGATTGCCGATGTTTCTTTTCTCTTCTCAGCCTTTTCATTTTCATTTTTGCTGATCTCTTCATCGGAAGGAGTTGTCTTGTCAGGATCGGAATGAGGGGTTGTTTTTGCTTGCTTTTGCTGACAGTGAGCGGCTGCCATGCCAATGCAGATCGGTAGAAATGTTCTTTGAAGGCGTTTCGCACTCAGCTTCAGTGCTGTGATTCTCAAACTTCCCCCCAAAAAAGGGACTTGACACATAAGTACATACTACCATGGTTTGAGAATGATATCGTTCCCTAGTCGTCAGTGCGACCGCGATAACATTCCATGAACTCAAAGTCGTAGTCACAACCTCTCAGAGAGCGGCAGTCTCTTGGAAAGTAATGAAGGTCGGAGCATCGAAAGCGTGTCTGGCCTCGCCCGTCGTTGCACTGATCTGTCTCGAAGCTATAGCCACATCCAAAAAGATCGACACAGTTCAGAGGTTGGGCATCGTAAATTGCGCAAAACCCACTTCTCCATGGCATTGACACGCATTGAGATGTGTCTCGTTCAAAGCGACAACCCAGAAGTTCATAGCAGTCTATTGGATTACCGTTGTAAATGGAGCAGAAGTCTGCAGCAGCTGGAGAGGGAGTCAGAACAAACGCAGCCGAAAAAACGAGGAGCATCTGATTAAATTTCACAATGACCTCCAAAAGTAAGGGTAAACACTTGTGTCTCTGGTGGACTTTTAAGAGATACCACAGCACGCGAACGACTGGAATTGTGAGAATTGACACGTTTGGTAACCTCATAGAAGCGTTTCCAGAGTCTTCTGCGTTAGTATTGGTCAAAGCAATTAGCATGCAGAGCGTGAAGCAAGAGAAGATGGACATGATTTATCGAAAATTTTTTTTGACAATGACTGCTGCTCTGACCTGGATCTTTTTGGGTTGTGTGCCAAAACCATCTTCCAACTCGAAAAAGTTCAGTGAAAAAAAGAAACAAACTCTTCCTTTGTCTGAGCTTGAAGAAAAAGACATTGCCATTTTGTTTGCCTTGCCAAGGCAACTCAGAAATGTCGACAGGCTGCTACCGATCCCCCTTTCCGTTGATGACCTTCACACCTTTTTGAACCACGCTCACGAGACTTTCGAGCGTTACAGTGGAAGCTTTGAAAATTCGGCGGGCGACAAAATTTTTCTTGGCACGGGAGGTCGAATTTCAAGAACGCGCGAGTTGATTGGCAAAGTGGAGCGATGGAGGGTTGTGGCGGTTGTGCTCACCTGTTTTCAGGCGCGCCCATCAAAAAATGCTCCCTGTAACCCACGCCTCCGGGTGACAGCTCAACCTCTTTTTAGGGTCAGTGAAACGCTCGCACCCGACTTACCAAATCTCTTTCATGGCACCACATGCACACCACTCAAGACCACGCTGCACCAGGAGAGTTACTTTCAGGAATTCCCTTTCGCGCTGCGAACTCCGGTAAAGAACCTTAGCTTGAGTGGGTCTCACATCATTGCTGAAGATCAGGCCATTCAGCTGAATTTTGATCTGACCGAAGAGGAGCTGAGGCAGGTCATTGGGCTTCTTCTCAAACTGCGAGGTCAAAGCCCCCCCACCAACAGACTTTGGGTTCACCCAGAGTTTGCGAACATGGACGATGAGCTTCCGGAGAACGCTAGAGCCTTTTTAGACGACTTGCAGGGCTTTTTGCGAGAGAAACTTCCGAGTTCGGCAATGGTGCAGTTCACCGCGGTGTTCACCAAGGCTTCGGGTTGGGTGTTTCAACGCTTTCAGCGCCAAGGAGACGGATGGACACCCGCACTGGTGAATCCTGGTAAGGAAGAGTCCAATGGGAATAGTGTTTTTGTGTACAACGAGCATTCCAGTTACAGCTGGCTTCCCTTTCAGCAGAAACTGTCTGCGGAAAGGTCGAAAACCAAGGTTTTTAAAGACAGCATTGTTGCCGACACCAACCGAATGTTTTGGGCCATTGCCCAAGCAGACTCTCAACAGGCCGCCGACCTCAAA
>JANQPW010000128.1 GCA_028285285.1 Silvanigrellales bacterium | reverse complement strand
TTCCTCTTTAGGGGAAGTTAAGAGCGGAGATGCCACCCTCACAGATGTGCCCGCGAGCTCAGAGAGCATTCGGCCCCTTCTTGTGGATGCTCTGGGTGGGTGGCAGCACTTTAAAATCGAAGGTTTGGCGGCTGTTCCAGGGGGAAAACTGTACTTTGGTGTGAGCAAAGTGGGAGCGGAGTCGCAAAAAATGGGAAACCGCCTGACCATTGTTGAGGCTGACTACAAGATCACGGGTAGCGAATTTTTGGTGAGTAACTTTTCTGTCTTTCAAAATTTTGCTCAACCTGCAGATGTGGAACAGAATCTGTATCTCACAGGGCTGGACTTCGACCGTTCGAGCAAAAGGCTCTTGATGACGGCTTCCTATGAGGCCAAGAAAGGTCAAGCGAGTTCAAACTCAGGTTCATTTCTGTTTGTGGTGAAGGGAAACAGTCTGGAGCTGGTCCGCGACGAGAAAAAACAACCCATCCACTTTCCGAACAGAGCCAGCGCTGTTGTGACGGCATCTTCCGGAGAAATCGTGGTGCTTCACAACGACGGCGTTCGAAAGAGCGGTTTTGAATCGACTCGTGCGCGCACAGGTCTAGATGAGGAAGAGTCTGCTGAAGCTGACAGTGAAGGTATTGGTAGTTTTGACCGCAACCAAAAAGATGTGCACGCAGACACTCCCATCTATGGTCTTGCAGGCCAAGAGGTTGGCAAGGAAGTTGTCGCTGCTCAGAAAAAGAAAGAGCAGGCCTCAAGGAAACGCAACCTGAACCAGGCTTTCTACACCGTGCTCAAACCGAAGTGAGTGAACGTGTTTAACCCCTTGCCGACAGTGCTTCTTTTTGCGATGGGCTTGGTCGGCTGTCATCTCACCGAACCACAAGAGAAACCTGAACAGCTGGTGCAAAAGGCTGTGGAGTTTCCGCGCGCTCGCGAAATTGTGACAAAGTACTGTGTGCAGTGCCACTATGATCAGAGCACGATCAATCGTTACGATTTTCAAGATGACCAGGAGATGATCGACCAAGCTGGCCCTATTGCAGAAAGAGTGCGGTCGGGTTCTATGCCCCCGGTGGGCTCGCCACAGCTTTCAAAGGTGGAACGTGGAGAGCTCATCAACTGGGCCCTTCGCCAGGGAAGAATCAACGCTGAGGAGCGCAAGGCTCAGGCTGAAAACGAAACAGAAGAGTGATCTGTTTATTTTTTTTCACCAGTGAACAGCAATTTATCGACACTTCGTCAACTCAGTCACCTTTCTGAAATCTGACGAGATTCTGACCTTCCCTCTTTTTCGGTATTTAGAATCCTGACACCAGGGTCAGGTTTTCGCTGCACTCCTTCAGACCAAAAAATCGTCTTGGCATCTTTTTTGCGAACGGCCCCAACAGTTACGTACACACCATTTTTTTGAAGCGGACAGCGAGCAGGCATGGTGCCTGACTTTACTGCCGAGTCATCAGTTTTGTTAAGGGGTTTTCCATGCGAAACACTTTTAAGCATATTTCTGCAATCGCAGCGGTTGCAACTATGGCCAGTGGCTGCTTTGTGACAGAAGCGGGCAACAGTGAGCAGGGGCTGAAGCAACAGCAACAGAAACACGATGTTTATGTTGGTCAGAACTCTGTGACCGTTACTCAGCGTGGCTTTGCGGCGCGACCACAGGCTCGCGTGGGTATCGGTAGTTTTAACTACACAATCGATGCACCGGCAAACCTCGGCGCGTACTGCGCCACGGGCGATGATGCCATCGACATCACAGACGATGTTTTTGCCCGTTCTGTCTTCGTGGAAGTTGATGTTCCTGTTTTGGGAACAGACATCGTGCAGAAGACCAAGCGACCTGTGACCTGGGCTGAAATGGCTCGAGTGGCCGTGATTGCTGCCTGCCGAGAGTCTCTTGACCTTTCGGAATTTCCCGACCTCAAAAAACTGATGGACGCCAACCCATCGTTCTGCCTCGACGACACCGACGTGGATGTTTTCCAGTACGGCACGAAGGTCATCTTCGATGGCGGTTTCGGTCTTTCTAAGGTCGATGGTGGTAATGAGCGCACGAAAGTGAAAACAAACGCCAGCCAAAACGCTACCGTGAGCCAGTTCCTCAACGACGCCGACAAGCAAGATCTGGACATCAGCTCTGCTGCGGCACAAGCAACCAAGAACGCCTACACAGGTGATTCTTCGAGCTTTGCTGAAAACGAAACAGGTTCGGGATCGAGCGCGAGCAGCGGCTCCAAAAGTGGTGCAGCGGCTGACGCAGACGCACAAGGTGGTCGCGGTGGCAAGGCCCACGCTGGCAACCACGCTGACCTCAACACATCTGCAAACGCTGGAGCCATTGCTGGCGTTGTGGCCGACGTCCGCGCGAAGTCGGGTGTGAACCTCAACAACAAGTTCACCATTAAGCTCGAAGGTGAGCAAGATCACGCCTTCAATTCTTGTAAGCGAGAATTGCAAACCGCCTGCGGCGACATTCTCATCAACATGCAGAACAGCTGTCGCGACCGCGAAAAGCAGTATTCTTACACAGGTGTCCGCGAAGCGAAGAACTACTGTGCCTCGCAGGGCACCGAACTCCCTCGCGGTTACTGTCGCGAAATGTGCCAGTGGCTCAAAGACAACGACCGGGAAGCTGGCGGAGTTGAGCTCCAGGCTGCTTTGGATCAAGCTGCTCGGGCTTGGAGTCAAGGCCAAGCGAAGATCAAAGCGGGAGCTGCTGGTCATGGCGACGCCGACGCAAGCCTTTGGACCAAGCAACACGCTGACGGCCAAGGTGGCAAGGGTGGAAAAGCTGGTTCAGACAGCGTTGCTGGAAGCGGAACCAAAGGCAAAACAGACTCCGACGCCTTCGGAGCGGGATCTTCCGGTGGGGAAACTTCACAAAGCGGCTCGAGCGAAACCGATGGTGACGCTGAAACAGCTGGCACAGGTTCCAACACCAGCCAAAACTCTGCTGGTCAAAGCCAAAGCAACGGAGCGAGCTCAAGCCAGGAAACCATCACCGAGCGTGACTTTGACAGCACAACGCTTCGCGTTGACGTTGGTTTTCGAGCTGAACTCCCCAGCAAAGATGTGTTGACACGAGCCAAGCTTCGGCCTTTCTACAACACGCGACTGTTCGACAAAATGCACGACCAGTTCCGCGACATTTGGAAGGCTCAGCTGAAGGGCGTGTTCTGTGGGCAGCACCAGGCTAAGCAAGAGCTCTTGAAGTGATGGCTGTGAGCTGACAACCAGGGCCTTCCCCAGGAAGGCCCTTCCTTTTCCTTTAACTTTTAAGCTCTAAAGGGGGCGTACCATGACATACAAGTCTTTACAGACCGCCGGTCTGTGCATGACGCTCCTCACCGCACTGGCTGGTTGCTTTGGGGGGCAAGACCTGCCCGCCGGAAACGACGAGCAAGCCGGTGAGAAGGGCAAGGCCGCTGATCTGCTTCCCTTGATGCCACAAAGCTCGGCACTGGGTCTTCTCCCACGTGTGGAAGAAAAAGAGGTGGCAACCACCGGTTTGGCCATTGGCTGCGGTAGCGCAGAAGAGATCTACGCCAAGATTGACCAATTTGTGGCGGGCACGCTGCAAAAGGACATTGAGCGCAACAGCTGTAGCTTTGCGGAGAGGGCCACCAAGGCCACGGAGAAAGAATGGATCAACGTGGATCGCGACTGGAGAATCGTTTTCAGTTTGAGCGGCAGGCTTGAAAACCGCCGCGATGTTTTCACGCGGTCTGTTCAAATCAATGACTCCAAGCCGGTTGTGACCAAAGATGTGTTTTCCGATTGGTCAGCTGGGGTGAACGCTGGAATCCAAATCCGTTTTCCCAAGTCTGAGTCGGTCATAACTGAGGATTGTGACGCAGCCATTGGGGACAAGTTTGTGCGTCGGGTGATCTCCGACACCATCGAACAAGACCTCAGGGGCGTGGCCAACTTTGCTTGTTCGTTGGGAATGATGGGTGCCAAAGAGCAGGTGATTGACTCAAAAGACATCTGCACCCTCACCATTCCAAAGGCGTTGCGCCAGCAACTCGTTGAAGCCGAATTGGATCGGTGTGTTGCCGAAGATTCTGAAATCTGCGGCTTGGGCAAGCTTGATTTTCCAGAACAGAAGTTCAACACCTCTTCCAAAACTTGTTTCGATGGAATGAGCACGTCGCGCCGAGGCAACGGCAAGACAAATTGGCTAGACTCCATTGAGCTGAGCGGTCCTTATGATCCCCGCGTTGTGATCAACATCTTCTCTCACCAATGGGGCGGTGTTGCTGCTGGAAACACCACTCTGGCCGACCAGAAGTTCACCTGGAAGGGTGTTTCAAAAGGCGAGGCAAATGCGCCATACGCATGCGTGACGCCTTCGGAATCTCCGAAATACCGAACGGCAGGGCTCTACGTTGAGCAAAGCTTGAATCGCATGAAGCGCAATGCGGGTTGCGATGAGGTATTCTTAACCAATGAGTTTGGTGGTCTCGACAGGTTGTCTGAGTGATTGCTTTTTGACAGCGCTGTCGTTTTGGGCTCCCTCACGGGGGCCTTTTTTT
>JANQPW010000111.1 GCA_028285285.1 Silvanigrellales bacterium | reverse complement strand
GTGCATGGGCATCACACCGCGAACGACCGAAAGCGGGAGCTGAGGTGGCTTCTCCTCTTCTCGAAAGCGGAGAGGAACAGCGCGCGCATCGCGGTCGGTCACAAACCGCAGCCGACTCTTGAGATAAAGGTCTCTCACAGGGGCAGGAAGATCCGACTCAGGAAAATGAAGCCCGAGAAAAGACTTCACGTCGCGCCGCGCCAGAGACTCTGCGACAACAAAGCCATGCTGATCTTCCAAAAAACGGTAGTAAACAACACGATCTGCCGGCACAAATTCTCGAACCTGTCGCACAGCAAGCTCGGCCAAGGCATTCATCCCAGCCGCATTCCTCAGCTCCTCTACGGCGTCATAGTAGGCCTGCTCGCGATCATTTGAACCCACCAGCGCACTCGGCATGAGTTCAAAAACCAACCGGTTTCCTTGGATGGGGTATGACCACGAACCCCAGGCACAATGCTTCACATCTTTCAAGCCGGCATCGAAGGCGAGGTGCGCGAGAGACCCCAACTGTTCATCATCAAGAGGGCCTTTAGCCTGTGCTTTTTTGTTTTGGCAAACACCAACCCTGAATTGCGCAAAGTGCACAAACTCAGCAAATTCACCTTCCAGGTCGAGCAAACTCATTTTCAACATTTGCTGCGCGGAATGACCAAAAAGCTCACCAACATTTTCGCTGACCAGCACAAACTTCTGAGTCTCGGTGTCAATGGCAACCAAAACTCCGACCGGTTGAATCTGGCTTGTGATCGTGGAAATACGAGCGAGACAACGCTCATGTGCACTTGCCGGCACCTGCGCGCTCTCATGCCCAGACCGACCCATCGCCGCCCCCAAACTCGTGAATCAAGCAAACCCCATCCCTTTTGTTCAACATCAACTTGGAGAGGAAGGGTAGTGAAAACTGTGCAAGGACCGTGAAACATTTCAAAAGATCATCTTCGGTGCCCAAATTCCGCAGAAAACTGCGGGTACCCGCAAAGGGCGCACGCGTTCCTTTCCGGAACATGCTCATTGTTCAAGATAAGTCTCCAGAACCCTCACAACGGCAGCACGGGCTGTTTCCAAGGCTTGCGGATCTGAATCGGCTGCCTCGAGATACTCCCTCTCAATAACGGCGATCTGTGCAAGCCGTGGCAAGCTTCCTTCTGGCTGGATCTCAACGATGCGATCCCGCGATGAGTAAACGGTCTCCCATTCGTCCATGAGCACTTCCCAAAAAGGTTGCCGTTCCTTCGCCCAAAGTGAAGCCTGCTGACAAGCTTCGTCAGGTTGTCGAACATACCAGCTCTTACCGACCTCTCTCACAAAAGGGTCGCGACCGCTCTCATTCAAAACAACCTTATCGTTGTTTTGTCTCTCTAGCCAAGACTGCTCATAGGGAATCAAGCGGGTTCGCCGCTGCAGCGTGTTGTAGTCACTGCGCTGCATATCACGACTCTCCCGACCTGGAATGGGCGCAAAGTTTTCACAACTCCAGCTGGGAAAGTGTGTGTCAAGGTTCCAGTTTGCAACGCACTGGTGGCGCGGACCATCGTCAAGCCCAACCACCTTACGATTCCATTGCCCAGTGGCGTCTTCCACCATCCGACGTTGCCAAGTTCCAGGCCGCTCAAATGAAAAAAATTGGCCCGGCTCATACTCCCAATCTTGGGCAACATGTTTCAAAATCGTCCTCAACTCCCCTTCTGGTGAGCGAACAAAGAGCACGTGCTGCAAACGAATTTCCGTTGGTGACTTCTCGATCGGAAAAATCAACTCCTGAACCGTTTGCCCCACATTGGCGTCGTACACACGAGGGTCACGAACGTAGCCCTCTCGCAGCTCTTCAACCTCAACAAAGGAGTAGTCCACAACAAAGCAACCAGCCATTCCCAGAATTGCCTGCCGCTCCTGCTCCACATTCGCCCAAGCAGGCACTGCTCCAACTGCCCAACAGGTCGCCAAGGTAGCAGCCTTCAAAACCCTTCTCATGTTGTTCTCCTCAAAATTCAAACAAAGCCAAAGGCAACCTCTTTCCCTTTTTAAAGAAACAGGCTGCAAAACTCAGAAGCCACAAATTAACACTTTGAGTTCAGATCAGCAAAACGAAGAGGAGTGGTCGCGTTGAACCGCGCGGGCCGTCATCTTTGCGGACATCATCACAGAAGGGGTTCCGCCTCCAGGTTGAGCATTGGCGCCCACAAGGTAAAGGCCTTCAATTTGCGACACCTTGTTGTGGGGTCGGAAATAGGCCGATTGAGAGAGCCGAGGTTCCAAACCAAAGGCATTCCCGCAGTATGACATCAGCTCCGACTCAAAGTGGTCTGGACAAATATGACGTTGAACCACAATGCGCTCTCGGAGGCCAGGAATGTAACCTTCCTCGTCAAGGAACTTCAAAACACGGTCCACAAGCTGAGGCCCTTGCACTTTCCAGTCAAGACTTGCCCCGGCCTGACCCTGCTTATTGGGCACTGGAATCAGGGTATACGCAGCATGGTGACCCGGAGGGGCCAGAGACGGATCGGTGAGGGTGGGAACATGAAGGTACTGCGAGAAGTCTGCTCCCACTACTTTCTCATCGAAAATCTCAGCGAGTAGCCCTTCATAGC
>JANQPW010000105.1 GCA_028285285.1 Silvanigrellales bacterium | reverse complement strand
GTTCGACACCTCTTCACCTTCGGCAACAACCCCCACAATGGCGACGGTTGACTCAAAAGACGGTTTGGAAACTTCACCTTGGGCCAGCCGACTCACGGTCATTGTGGAAAGACCCGAGCGTTTGGCAATGCTGCGCAGCGTTGATCTCGGATGTGCCTCCAGATACGCCTTAATCCGTAGGGACAGGTCGTCCCTCAGCTCTTTTTGCATGGTTCTCACCCCAGAGTTTCAGTGATTTTGCGGAAGGTTATCATAGAAAAAAAAGCTGTACAAATATGTGACGAAAATCTCGCCGCGTTACAGCGATGTAACTCAGTGGTACGGTATTTTTCTTAGACGCTTGTCATCACACAGATTGATCGATAGGTTTTATCTACCTCAAGAAAACACTGTGTTTTCAAGAAAACTCGGACCGAAATTCAACCCCATTTGGGGGTGGGTTTTTGGCTGAGTGAGGCGAGAAAAATGGGCGGATATCACTGGTCGCTTGCGCGTCAACAGTCCCACCTCACTGCGAGCTAATTGGACTTTCCAATTGGTCTCTTCCACAACCTACTGACTCAACTATCCCCACTCCAGTCTCTCACCACCTTAGAGCGAACCAGCCCCCCTCTTGCCGCTTTCGCCCTCTGCGCAATGGAAATGCGATCTTCTGAGGCCAAGGCAGATGCCGGTGTCTTGCACTTTGACGCTGACCCCCTTTCACCCGTAAAATCTTGTTCTGCCCGCTCTGTTAAAATCTGGAGACAAGAGAGTGTGTTTAAATGCTGAATATTGCCTCTTTATTTTTTATTTTCCTGGTTGCATTCAATGCTTGCGTGACGCGGTCAGTGGGGCCGGAAGGAGTCAGCAAAACAGATCTTGAATCGGCAAACCAAGGTGCCCTTCTCAGCCCAGACACGAGCGATCTTCCCATTCGAGAGACCTATCTTGATTTGCTGCTTTATGCTCGCTCTCGAGGAGGGGCAGGATCTCAAGGCTTTGGCGACTTCACGTTTCAAGAGTCTCAAGAGCTGTTGAAAAAAATGGCACAAGAGTTGATGAAAGCCAAGGAGCTGATCCACATTCAAGGTCCTGAAAAGCCCACCCTGCTGGCCGGTCTCACAGAGGTGAGAAAGGTCTTCCCAGGCAAGCAAAAGCTTCCCGAATCGGTCTACTACTCTTACTATCCGTATAGCGGGAGAACTCCCAACAAAGCGCGAATGGAAACTTTTGCAGATCAGCTCCGAAGTGCAGCAGATAGCAATGTGAGCTACCTTGAGTTTTGGGATCTGGCCATTGAGTTTTTCCGAGCATGTGAGGGGTATCTGGAAGATCATGATGCCAACGACTTGGCAGCGTTCAAAGAGCTTCTTGCTCTCTCTCCCGTTGCATTTGCCACTCCCGTCTACCGCAAACTTGAAGTTGTTGATTTTTTGAAGATCCGCCCCTATCCCATGTACTTTTTTGAGCTCACCTGTCGGATCACTCCCGCCGATGGTCGGTTTCTTGGCCCTATTGGCTTTTTCAAGCATGACATCAACCACACAACGTCTATGTTGACTTCCGACATCCATTGGTTTTTGAAGCCGCATTCCGAGGGTGGGTTAATGCCCGAAGGCTTTTCTCATTCACCTCAAGGGCAAAAGCCCAGCCAGGAAGACAAGCTCGCGCAGCAAGCGGCAAACGCCATCGCCCTGTTTGCCAACGACATCAACGAGTCGCAAGTGAGGGCTATTCTCAACGAGCACCACGCCTACTATCTGGAAGTGAGAGATGCGGTTTGGCACCTGAAAGACAAGAAAACAGGTTGGAACCCGCGATGGGCTCGGCAGGCCTTTGAGTTTTTTCATGAAAATGACGCTCCATCGTTTGTGCCCACTGCGAACAAAAAGTACCAGCTGAAGCGTATCCGACAAATGAGGGGAAAATACTATGACTTCCCAACAGAATAACCGATTGGGCTCTTATTCTGGCTTGATGGAGATGGCGAGCCAGACAGGCACAGGTGTTTGATCAAGCCCAAGTGCGTTGAAAACACCGGGAAGCTTGAGAGTTGAGAATTTGAGCACCCCGGCATTTGATGTGGGGATGTGAAATTCGTACTGAACCGATCGCCCGCCGTCGTGGGCCATGGCTTCAATGCAGCCCAGATCAAGCAGTCTCTTTGTGAGGTTTGGAATGCTTTTGCCACAAGGTTTTGGGGAGCTCGCAAAAAAAAGCATGTTTCCATTTGACTTCAGGCAAGAAGCTGTTCGCGATTCTGTTCCTTTGAGAGAAAGGGGATCATCTCCTTTCTTTTGGTCTGTTGTGCGAGCGGCAGGGCTGAATCCACCCTGAAAAGATTCGTCGTTCCAAACACTCTTTCCTGAGCGGATCAGAAGTGGGCCGGCACAAAAGACATTTCGGCTTGGGTTTTGCTTGATGCCCTCCCAATTGTCGCTGGCAGGGTAAACATACTCGGGTCGGTATCCAAAGCCCTTCCATTGAAAACAGGGACGGCGAAACTGTCGTGATGGATGAGGAGGCAGCATGTTGCCCCATTCCTCACTTCGTTGCCACTTCTGGCGTGGGAGCCAGGGTGGAGCGCTCTGAAAGAAAGAGAAGAGCCTCGTGGCATTGCCTTCTGGTGAGTTGTTTGGGGAGTTTTCTCCCAATGACTGCG
>JANQPW010000103.1 GCA_028285285.1 Silvanigrellales bacterium | reverse complement strand
CTTGAGTTAACGGCTCCGCGGGCGTTTGAGAAGCGGTTGTTGCCACGGTGCCCTCCTTGGTTGCCGCCGAGCCCGTGGCTCCTGTCGTCCCCACCATTGCACCTTCTTCAGGGCTTGGGTTTTGTGCAGCGGCATCACTCGAACCTTGAGTTGGTTGTGTTTCTGTCACTGTGCTCGTGGTCATCACACTGCGTTCTGACCCGCGGGTGAGCTCTTCCGCGGCCTGAAGGGGAGAGGACGCGACTGCATCAGCATTTTCAGCAGAGCTGTCATGAATAGGGTTTTGCGCAAGGGGCTGGCCGGGGTCGATGGTGTCACGCTGAGAGGCTTTTTCCTTTGAGCAGGAAACGGAAAGAAACAGGCCACACAGCAGGGTGAGGGTCGGGTAACAGAAAGATCGCAAGTTCAACTCCTCCAAAACAAACCCAGTGCTTTGCTATCGGTTAAACTCAGAATATTCTGTAGCCAGAGCTTCAGATTACTGGAATTACTAAGGAAATGGCTCGTATGGTTCACACATATCGCCGCAGGCAAAACCACCATTTCTCACGGTGAGGCACTGGTACATGTTGTAGGACGGGCACAGGTTGTCGCGATTCTTGAATTCGTCGCCGCAGGCCGACTTGAAGCACCCCTTTGCGGCCCTCTCTCTTCCGGCAAGATCGACTGCTTGTTTGACGTTGCGGATACAGTTTTTGAGTTCAGTGGGGCCACACCAAACCATGGAACCGCCAAGAGAGTCCTCCATTTGCGTGACTTCATCAATAAACTCCTGAACCTTACGGTCTTCTTTCGCTTGAATCTCCGCTTGCCTTTCGCTCTCTTCCATGTCGGCTTTCATGCGCGCGTACTGCTCATTATCTTTCTTCTTTTTCCAAGCCAGATTGTACTGAGGGCAGGCGTTCGACACGCAGGCTCCGCCTCCACCCAACTGCCCACAACCTGTGAGCGTGGGTTCGTGGCAGCGGTGTTTGTGCTGATCTTGGGTCTGACCCAACTCCCTGCAATGGCTCACCCGGCATCGCACCGCGGCCCCATAAAACTTGACCTGCAACTGGTCTTTCGCAACCTCCCCAGATTGTGCAAGCCCTTTGATCCGCTGAGTCTCTCCCTTGAAACAATCTTCGAGAGCATATCCGTTGCACATCACCGCATGACCATCGTCAAATTCAGCAACCCGGGTGCTGAGCGCCGAGGCTTCTTCTGAGCCACCGAGCTCCTCTTCTGGAGCGTAACAGGCTGAAACAGAGCTCATTCCCAAAACAAGAGCCATGAACATAAACAGAGTTTTTGCCATTGGAGTTCCCTCCTTCAATTGAGTGGTGTTGGACGAACAGTTAACGGCCGTCCTGTGAAGTTCTTGAGAGCTCCTTTTTGGAAAGGAAGTGTTTGCCTTTCCTAAACGCTGGGGAGATAAGGGCCTTTGTCTTGTTTTTGTGGAAACCCTTTTTGAGTTTGTTGGGGGAAAAGTTTTGGCAAGTAGCCAAAATGGTGATCACCATCAAAACATCGGTTATGGTTCTCTTTGGCTGATTTCCATTCCCACGATTCTGGCCACCTTAGTGGAGCCCCTTGCGGAAATGGTGGACACGGCCTTTGTGGGGCGCATGGGCCTGAGTGAATTGGCAGCTTTGTCGGCGTGTCACGGTGTGTTTGCTGTGGCCACCTGGCTGTTCAACTTCCTGATTCACGTGAGCACTGTTCAATTGGCGCAAGCCACCGGCCGACGCGACTCCGAACGCAAAGAAGTGGACATCAAAATTGGGCTTTCCCTGGCTGCAACTGTGGGCACAGCGCTTTGCCTGGCCTTGTTGCTCTTGCGCCCCCTATTGCTGGGCGGGTTGATGAACCTACAATCACCTGAGCGGGCCCTTGCCGAAGCTTACTATGACGTCAGGGCCTTCTCCATGCCCTTTGTGTTGCTGGCCAATGCCTCCCTTGGCATTCTGAGAGGGCTAAATCACATCACGTTTTCCTTCTTCGTTGTGTTGGGAACCACAACCACAAACATCGCCCTCACGGCTCTCTTCTTGTCTTTCACAGATGCCGGGCTGGCCGGGGTGGCCTGGGGAACTCTGTTGGGCTACGGCGCGGGCGCTCTCTTTTCCGCTGGCTTTATTCTGGTCAAGCACCTGCCTCGTGACTCCCTTTGGAAAGGGTGGTTTGTGTGGAAGGGTGAAGCCTTCTCTGCCTTTGGCAAGCGAGCCGTGAACCAGTTTTTGCGCACCCTCGCCCTCTCGGGAAGTTTTCTCACCGCAACGGCACTGGTGAACCGGGCTGATCCTCTGAGTGCCGCCAGTTACCAAGTCACCTTGCAGCTGTGGCTGCTGGGAGCCTATGTGCTCGATGGATTGGCCGTGACGGCGTCTGCAGTTGGGGGAAAGCTCCACGCGCAGAATGATCGCCACAACTGGGGTTTGTTGGCCCAAAGACTCGTGGCCATGGGCTTCTGCGTGGGTTTGGGGTTCACAGCTCTTTACGCGCTCTTCCCTGAAGTGACCTCGGTTTTCACAACCGAAGCCGCGGTGATCAGGCGCGTCGATGACCTTTGGTGGCTCATTTGCCTCATGCAAGTTCCCAATGCCGTTGCTTTTGTTTTCGACGGACTCCTTTTTGGCACAGGCGACTTTGCCTTTGTGCGGAAACGCATGGTGGAAGGAACTCTCCTTCTCTTCTTCCCTCTGGCTTTAGCCAGCACCCAAATCGCCTCGGCCGACACGCTTCTTTTTGTGTGGTTCGGTTCTTCCGCCCTCAATTTCTACCGTTTGGCTTGCTGTGGCTGGAAAACCCGGAGCCGAGCTAAAACTGATGCTCTCAGTTTCACCTGAAAAAAAAAAAAGGCACTCTCACACGGAGGAGTCTCCTCCCCAAAACGTAAATTCTCCATAAAAACAGCATTTTGTCTATTTTTTTCCCGTTGGCTTCAAAATTGCAATGGCCAAGAAAAACCAGCATCTGCACCACAAAAGGACAAAGCGATGAGACACTCACCCCTGTTTTTGATTCTGGCTCTCGGAATCGCCGCCTACTACCAGTCGTGCGGCGCAACCGTTGACCTTGGCAACCAGGAGCTGCAGCGCACGGCACCTCTCAACTACAGCCCCGTGTGCGAATGGCACCACGACGCCCTCGGAACCTTTGATGCTTGGAACAAGCTCAAGTCCGTTCACGGTGGTGGTCTCGAAGCAGCTGCTGGGAAAGGTATCAGCATTGCGGTGATCGACACCGGTATGTTGAAACCCGGCAACACCCACACGGAGCTCCACGGCAACAACAACATCGACTACAATGCAGGGTACAACTTCGTGGAGAACAAGCCTGGCCCCTGGGCTGTTATCAAGCAAGAGTTTCCCCGCTGGTACCACGGCACCAACGTGCTGGCCATCATCGCCAGCCCCCGTGGCAAGCACCCCAACACCTTGGTGGAGCGCAACAGCCCCAAATTTGTGACCGGCGTGGCTCCTGGGGCTCGGTTGATTCCCATTCGTGCGATGAACCAAGTGGTTTACCTGCA
>JANQPW010000089.1 GCA_028285285.1 Silvanigrellales bacterium | reverse complement strand
CACAGAGCCACAGTACTACATCTCGCGCTATCGTAGCAGTGTCTCTCATGGGCCCATGTCGAAGAGCCAGGTCTCAGAAGCGTTGCACCGTGGCATTTTGCGACGTCAAGATCGCTTGTGGATGCCGGGCATGAACACGTGGAAACGTGCCGGCGATGTCTTTGAAAGGTTTTTTGAGAGCGACTTTGGTGCGCATTTGGAGAAACAGGAGAGTGAAAAAATTGAAAGGGCCGCGATGGGCTCTTCAATAGCTCTTTATCATGACTTTGGAATTGCTTCTCTGCTGTCATTTGGCTTGGCTCTTCTGGGAATCTTCTTTTTCAGCTATGGCTTTTTCCTGTTTCTTTGCGGACCCATTCTTTACTGGGCTTGGGTTGCGCTGTTCATGGGAGACCGCAGCTTTGGAATGCGACGGGGGGGCATCAAGTACCGGGTGCTGCGCGACAACTCCCGCATGAAGTCACAAAAAGGCTTTTTGCGAGGATGCCTCTCCTTTTTCTTCATGGCCCTAGGCGGTGCGGAAATTTGGCTTGCGGGAAAACGTGATCTCACGCTTTCAGACAGGGTTTTGGGCTTAGAGTGTCGGCCCACACAGCGTCCGCAGAAGCGTGGTGGAAAAAGGAAGCGACCAGAAGATGAATCCGAAGGTTTGGTTGAAGACTCTCAGCCCAGTGCTCCTCGTTCCTGGTTTGGGTCTGCCCGCCCTGAAAAGACTGTTTCGGCCGCAACCTATGTGATGAAGCGAAATGATGCCGACTCTCAGAGTCTCACAGACAAAGAAGGTGGTTTTGCCCGCGCAGAGGTGTTTGAGTCTGAGGCACCGGGTCGACATGATGGCAAGACCCGCGTGGCCAATTGAGCCCAATTGATCCGCTTGGCGGCTTCCTTCTTATTTGTAAAGACTGTCCCCAAAGGATCCTTTTCCTGGACCCGCTTTGCTGGGGAGTGTGGCTCCTCCACAGATGAGAAGCAAGAAGGGATCGATCTTGTTGGCAATGTTCACAAGTGTGTCGCTCTTGAATCCATTCTTTTTGAGACAGTTGGTTTTGATGTTTGAGATCAGCTTGCCCACCTTGTCGGGAACCGGGGCGTCGGTTTTGCCTTGATGTGCTTCGTCGAGGGCCGCCTGAAATGAAGTTTGGAGAGCCACCTCAATGTGAAGATGGGGCGTGATACCTGAAAACATAGCGTTCCCTGTGGAGCCCGAGTCTCCAATTTTTTCACCTTTTTTCACCGTGCAGCTCAGTTCTTCTGGATCTGTTCCAGGTCTGCATTTGTAGTTTTTGAGGGTGATCACTTCGAGATGTGCGAAGAGAAAGGACGCATAAAGGGAACTCGTTGTGTCGAGTTGAGTGGGGACCTTACAAAAAATCTGCACCCACTTCCCAAAACCGTTGTTGTCTTCACGGCGGTAGTAGTGGCCGTCGCAGGGAGAGAGCAGAGCCGTGCCCTGTGGCATTTCGAAGTCGAGCCCAACATGCAAGCCTCGGTTGCGCAGCTCTGAAAAAGCCCCGCGCCCCATGGAATCATTGCGAATGCGTGGTTTGAAAGGAGTGATGAAGACCCACTGGGAAGACCCTTGGCTCCGCAACTCCTCGCCGGATGGTGCGTCTTTGAGCTTTGTTTTCGTTTCATCAGTGTCGTCTGCATCAAAGAGGTCCTCCCCATCATCACTTGAGGAAAGGGTAGACTCATTGTGATGGGCCACTGAAGCCAGGCGTGAGTCACCTTTGCAAGCGGAGAGGTAGGCCAAAACGAACAATGTGCTGCACCAAGGAATGAACCCGCAAAGGTTCATAAACAAGCCTCGGGTGCCACGCCCAACTTCAACTCCAAACCCTCGGGCTGGGTGATGCTGATGATGAGATCATCGTGGTCTTGATCTGTTTCTTCATAGGGTACGGGAAGATCTTCGTATCCCACGCGGGTGACCTCTTCGCGCTGGCTCACCGAAAAGTATTGGTGTTCCACAATTGGTGCGAATGCTGAAAGGCTGCGTTGCCAAAAGGGGCCGCCGCGCTTTCGGTCTTCGACAGATCGGAAAGTGCGAACCGTAACGCTGGCTGTGAGGCAAGTTGTGTTTGCGGGCAAGGTGATCTCGGTGGGCGAGTCGTCGCGGCCACTCAGTGGAGTGGAGCAACCTAAGAACACCGGGCCGGAGCTGAGCTCGGTGATCGACAACCAAGCGCAGTTCACATAAGTGGCGATCGACCCTGTGTTTTCGAAGGAAATGCGGAGCCTCGGCACGATCGGCTCTTCCGGTTCCACGGGCTCGA
>JANQPW010000072.1 GCA_028285285.1 Silvanigrellales bacterium | reverse complement strand
GAGATTGCGGAGATCTGTCAAACTACTGGGAGCCGCCCAGAAAGTGAAGCCTCTGGAGAGAAGAGCCTCTACCCCAGCCTTGAAAAAGGCTGGGGCAAGCTCGCTCGTTGAAGGAGGAAGTGCCTTGCGCACATCGCAAAAATCCAAGGAATCAAGTCTGAACCCGATTTTTTATCAGGTTTGAGCAGTTTCTTTGGAGCGGTTTCGGACGTTGCTGGTGGAAGGCATCTGCGTGTTGAAGCAGACAAGCTCTACTTCGCCATCGCCGTGTTGACCTCTTTGAAGAAACCGACAACCTTGACTTAAACACCAACGAAGACCTGGCCATGATTGCCAACAACTGCACCACAGGTAAAGGAATCAACTTCATCGATGTGAAAGACGGCACAGTGCTTCCCAAGCTTCTTGATAAAGAGTTGGGCTTTGCTCCCCGCATATCGGTCTTTGCCAAAGAGTGATGCGCTGAGCCTCTCCATTGATTTGTTCTTTCTCCCTCTCTGAACTATGAAAACTTCAGTTTGAAAACCAACGAAGGACGCGAGACCCATGACAACGCCCCATCAGCCACTCACCACACTTTCCGAAGACGAAAAAATGTTTTTCCAGAGCGTTCAAGACTTTGCGAAAAAGGAAATTTCTCCCCTTGTGGAGCAAATGGATGAGTCAGAGCACATGGAGCCTGCGCTCGTTGAAAAACTCTTTGAGATGGGACTCATGGGCATTGAAGTGCCGGAAGAATGGGGAGGAGCCGGGAGCTCCTTCTTCAATGCGATTTTGGCCATTGAGGCCCTGGCACAAGTGGATCCCAGCGTTTCTGTGTTGGTAGATGTGCAAAACACCCTCGTGGAAAACGCTTTTCTTCGCTGGGGAGATGATCACCTGAAAAAGACCTACCTCCCACAACTCTGTGGCAAAAAAGTGGGGTCTTACTGCCTCACTGAACCCAACTCGGGTTCAGATGCTTTTGCTATGAAGTCGAAAGCTGTGGAAGACGGCGACCACTATGTTCTCACCGGAAAAAAAGTTTTCATCACCAATGCTAAAGAAGCTGACATTTTTCTCTATTTCGCCAATGTGAACCCCGAGGCCGGATACAAGGGCATCACAGCTTTTGTGCTGGAACGAGACATGCCTGGCTTTGAGATTGGCAAAAAGGAGAAGAAGCTGGGCATTCGTGCCAGCAGCACATGTGAGGTGCTCGTCAACGAAGTGAGGGTGCCCAAATCGAACGTGATGGGAGAAGTGGGCAAGGGCTATAAAATCGCCATTGAAACCCTCAACGAAGGGCGCATCGGCATCGCGTCGCAGATGCTTGGACTCGCCGGCGGTGCCTATGCAGCCGCCCTTAAATACTCCAAAGAGCGCGAACAGTTTGGCCGCTCCCTCTCTCAGTTCCAAGGCATCCAATTCCAAATTGCCGAAATGGCCACCCGCATTGAGGCGGCACGACTCATGGTCTACAACGCTGCGCGTTTGAAAGATGCCGGCCAACCCTTTGTGAAAGAAGCGGCTATGGCCAAGCACATGGCCAGCGACGTGGCGGAATTCGTAGCCAGCTTAGGCCTGGAGATCTTTGGAGGCTATGGTTTCATCAAAGAATTCCCGGCAGAGAAGTTTTACCGCGACGCCAAGATCGGAAAAATCTACGAAGGAACGACGAACATGCAGCTCCAGACCATTGGCAAAATGCTCTTGGCTGAGTGAAAGTGCTGCCGTCAAACCAACTGCGCTCTGTGCTTTACAAGCAAGAGATGTTTTTTTAGAACGTCTTTTTTGACTGAGACCCTTCAAGGTGAGACCACAATGAACGCATTGCTCCAGAGCACTCAACGACTTCGCACCACCTTTGCGTGCGCCCTTCTTCCCCTTTCCCTGTTGCTGGTGGAGGCTGCGGCCTTCGCACAAGACGGAGGCCCCGTAAAGTCGGCGCCTGCCGGCGGGGGTGGAGCCCCAGCCGGTGCGGGTTGGATGAACTTTCTGTTGTTGGGCGGCATGTTCTTCTTTATGTGGTTGTTCATCATTCGACCACAGGCCAAACGGCAAAAAGAGCACAAACAATTCTTGGAGAAACTTCAAGAAGGTCAAGAAGTCATCACATCGGGTGGCTTGATTGGCAGAATCACGGGTGTGCAAGACACGATCGTGACGCTTGATGTGGGAAATGGAAAAGTGCGTATTTTGAAATCGGCCGTGTCGGGAGAACTGGGCCAAACACCTGTGGCACCCACAAGCACCTGAAGCCCGGTTGACCGGAATCCTCTCTTATGAAAAAAAGAAGAACCCCTTCCCCAGCTGCGCTGCCCGGGAGAGACCTTCCCCAACCCGTGGGAAGAGCCCTCTGCGAGCACCGGTTTTGTGGATGGGATCAAGATCAATTGTTCTGCAGCACGCGTTCGTGGAAGGGTGAAAACGGTGATTAAAAGACTCTTTGGTGATCTGTCCATGATGTGGTGGGTCAAGTTCTGCTTGATCATTCTGGCATTGATCTTTGGCCTGGCCTTCACGGCGCCCACATTCCTGGGCCAGCCCGAAAGCTGGCCCCGCATTGAAGAGGGAGAAAATGCTGGTCAGCCCGTAAAGTGGTACCACCGGCTCGCCGAAACTGCTCTTCCCGGATCTCGCGTTTCCCTAGGTCTGGACCTCCGTGGCGGGCTTCACCTTGTGCTGGAGGTGGATGTTGAGGCCTCTATTGGTGAAAACCTCAACCGTGCCTCGAAACGTGTGGAAGCCCGAGCAGGAGACACAGGCATCAAAGTGAGCTCGGAAACCGCTACCGATTTCAACACTGTGTACACACTGGAAGACGCTTCCAAAGTGGAAGATGTGAAAACCATTGTGGGTGAGGAAACCCAGCTGCTGATCTTCGATCGCGCCGAGGGCAACCAACTCTTTTACGTCCCTGCCACCGATCGCATCGATGAAAGACGCTCGCAGATCTTGCAACAAGCAGTGAACACGATCCGCAACCGCATTGACCAATTTGGTGTGGCTGAACCCAGTATTTTCAAACAAGGAGAGCGCCGAGTAGTGGT
>JANQPW010000060.1 GCA_028285285.1 Silvanigrellales bacterium | reverse complement strand
CCAATGTGCTTGCCAGTGTGTTGCCGCTCGTGGTGGCTCCAATTGCTGTGGGTTTGCTCTTCGATGCTCACTTTGCAGGTGTGATACTTGTGGCGTTTGTGGGGCTTTCGGTTTGTTCTCTCATTGCATGGCGGCAGGCCAAGCTGTTTGTGCGGTACAAGTCGCTCACTCAGCAGAGATTGTCGGTTGTGAATGAGTGGCTGCAGAACCTTAAACTACTGCGCATCAGCGGGCGCGTGCCCGAATTTGAGGGCAAGATTCTGCAAGCACGCCAAAGAGAGACTCAGAGTCGCCTCGACATGGTCACCAATGCTTCCGTAATGAATGCATTTGCTCAGGTGCTGCCTCAAGCCATCAACCTCACAGGGTTGGCTGCGTTGGTGGCACATCGTGGGCACGCGCTGTCAGCGGGAGAGATCTTTGGTTTGCTTTGGGTGTTTGCTGTGTTTCTCAATTTGCCCTTGCGGCAGTTTCCTTGGGGTTTGGTGATCGCTGTTGATGGCCTTTCTTCGCTCCAGCGCATTGAAGAGTTTTTGAAAATGGATCGGCTAGATGAGCTGCACCACACCCCTCTCTCTGTTGGTTTGAACTCTCCGCAAACGGCTCGGCCAGTTTCTCCTCACGTTCCTTCGGGGATCCACCTTCGTGGGCTTGTTGTTCGCGATGAAAAGGGTGGAGAGCTCCTGCGTGTGGACTCGTTTCGGTGTGCTGATGGGGAGCTGGTAGCGGTTGTGGGAGAAATTGGGGCGGGCAAGTCTGTTTTTTTGGAAGCTCTCACTGGCCAGCGGCCGTCGCGGAGTGAGTCTTTGATGGTTGAAGGCGACGAACTGGCTCGGCTCGATTACCGACACCGGCGCAAGTACTTTTCCATTGTGCCGCAAACACAGTTTGTGATGAATGCGAGTTTGCGCCGCAACATTGGTCTCGACTATGGGGAGGATCTTCCAGACGACACCACACTCAAAACCGCACTGGAGCAAGCCGACTTCCAGCCTGAAAGCGAGGGTCTTGGTGGCGGCCTTGATGCTCCTCTCGGGGAGAGGGGTGTGAACCTCTCTGGTGGTCAGAAACAACGACTGGCTCTGGCTCGGGCTGTTCCCTTCGACCGACCTGTGGTGTTGTTGGATGACTCCCTCAGTGCTGTTGATGTTGACACGGAACGCAATCTTCTCCGAGATCTCATCTTCGGCCGTTGGAAGGCGAGCACACGCATTGTGGTGACTCACCGTTTGGGTGTGCTTCCGCTTGCTTCAAAGGTGCTTTTTTTGCGGGCTGGCCAAGTGGCGGGCTGCGGCACCTACGATGACCTCCTCCGGAAGAGTGCCGACTTTCGGGAGTTTGTGGCCGACCTGGAGCAACGTCATGACGACAGTGATGACAAGGCTGAGGTAGAGGCCTTTCGACAGCTCCCCAGACAAGATGTTCCGACCGCGGAGGGAAT
>JANQPW010000500.1 GCA_028285285.1 Silvanigrellales bacterium | reverse complement strand
TGGGGTCGGCCTTCTCCTCACCACAAAAAGCATTCGAAGCGTCGGAAACCTACCTCTCAACACATCAGTATATCACGAGACCCATCGGCCGCTACCCTGATGATTTTCTTGAGTCTTGCGGAGTGCCTTGATTTGAGACTTTCCTGTGATCGAAGCGAAATGAGTGCTTTCCAGAGCGTCCACCCGCGCGCTCGTTCCCAGGTTTTTCGATCGAGGTTAACCATGGCAGCGAACACGTCTCTCGCATGGCCATCAAAAAAGGTCCATGCCATTGAGAGATCGCAGGCGGGGTCGCCGACACCACAGGCGCCAAAATCAATGATCGCGCGGAGCTTCTCTTCTTTCACAAGCATATTTGCCGGAGTCAGGTCACCGTGAAGCCACACGGGTTCTTTTTCCCAACGTGATTCTAGAGACTGCTGCCAAGCCCGCTTGGCGGAAATGGCATCAACTTCGTCTTTCAAAACAGTAAGGGCTTGCCTCGTTTCATTGTCGTAAACACTCAAGTCCCCGCCCCTGTGGAAATTGTGTTCACCTGCCTTTGGTCCATTTGACGCATTCAATCCATGAAGTTCACAGAGAAACTGTGCCAGGTTCTCAGCTATCTGGGTTTTTTGGGGAGTGTCTTCTTCTTCGAGGCTTTTTCCCTCTATCCATCTATAGATGGACCAGCTCCAGGGGTATCCCTTATCTGGTTTTCCCTGAAACAAAGGCTCAGGCAATTCACAGCTAACTTGAGAAGAGAGCCAGGGAAGCCACTTTTGTTCCTTTTTGACCTGATCCGCATAGCGTTGGGCGCTTGGCATACGAACCAGCATATCCGGACCCAGGCGAAAACTGTGGTTGTCCCATCCCGGTTTTCTCACTTCGGAGACTGGAAGACTTGCAAATCGAGGAAACTGGCTAGCGATAAGCTCTCGTACTTTGTCGGCTTGAATGCTTATTCGGTCGTTTGACACTTCAGTATTTCGGAGGGTGCCGCTATTTGGGTTGGTGGAGACCAATTCGGTTCCCCTCACAATCTTGAAACTCAGCAACGCAGCCGAAGTCTCCGTTGTCCGACTTTGGGAACAATATCTTTCCTCCCAAGTCCGTGATCTTTTTCAGAGTTGAATCAATATCGAAAGAGTTGAGGTAAATGAGTGTGCCTTGAGTTGAGGGCACATAGATACTCCCCTTTGCGAGTCCACCAGAAATTCCGAGAGAACCATTGTCAGGGAACAGCGCCATTTTTATCCCGTGAATTTCAAAGGGACTGAATTCGAGTTCAAAGACCTCAGAATAAAAGGCCATTGCTCGAGACAAGTCTTGGACGGGAATTTCAAAATAGCTCCCGATCTTTCTTTTGCGATCCATTTTTTCCTCTTTTGATGATTGCGGAATTTTCACAGGTTCAGCTCAGAAACCTGTGACTTTTATCGAGAGCAGATCAGGTTGTCCAGAAGATCCTGAGTGGGAGCAGGCATTGCGGTCTTACTTGGGCTCCACGGGAATCCAGATCTCAAGTTCCCTCAGGTGTTTCAGAATCTCCTCATCGATAGGGTAGCGAGAGCGCATGTGCTTTTTATGACCATTTTTGCGAAATTGTCCCGGTGTCGCATTAAAGTTCTTTTTGAAGGCGCGGCTGAAGGACTCCTGTGATTCGAAGCCTGCGCCGATGGCAATATCGAGAATTCGAGTTTTTTCTGAAAGAAGTCGCTCTGCGGCCACAGTTAACCTCCTTTTTCGCACGTATTCCATGGGGTTATCGCCGGTGTGACCCTGGAAAAGTCTGTGAAAGTGGTAGGGCGAAACACCCGACTTTCGAGCAATCAACTCGAGATCGAGCGTTTGGTCCAAGTTGTCTTCAATGAACTGTGCAGCTTTCAAAACGTTGGACTGATCCATGCGATCTTCTCTCCTTTGAAACGGGGTGGCCGGGTGAGTGTTTTCACGTTGAAAAACTTTTGGGAGCAAAGCGATGGGCATTTTTTCACCAATGGTCACATTTATTGTCGATATAATTTTCTGAGACTCCACAGTGGGAAAGAAGATGGGACAATCGGGAGACACAACCCTCAGCACTCGCCGGCACTACCTTCCCCTGTACTGGTCACTCCTTCTGGCGGTGGCCCTCTTTGTGCAGAATTTTTGGAGCCTGCTTTCCCCCCTCAGTGCAAACAGTGACAACTCGCTATGGGGCTACGACTTTTTTGGGTTGCCGCGCTGTGGCATTGCACTGTTGGAGGGAATACCTCTTGCGGGTAGTGAGCAGCAGGTTGCCTACGGCCCTTGGGCGACCGACTGGAGCTCTCATCCCATGATGTGCGCCGTTTTGGGCATTCCGCTGAGCGGGTTTGCTGATCCCAAAATGAGCCTACTCACTGCGAATATATTTTATCTTTGTTTTCATATTTTTGCTCTTGTTATGATGATGCGACCACTCAGAGTGGAGAACCCTGCTGGGAAGATACTCGGACACTCTGCAATTCATTGGACTTTCGCAACACTTGTTGGTCTCTTTTTTCCCTACGCAGTTGTTTATCACTATGGCCAATACCACGCAATTTCGGTGCTTGTCTTGACCCTTTTGCTGATGGGGAACGGACCGCGTTGGCCTCTCAGGGTGCTGGGCTTTGTGGCCTCCGCACTGTCAAAACCCCTTTTTGCACCAGCGGGTTTGGTGCTTTTGATCAACAGAAAATGGAGGGAGGTTTCTTGGATTGTGGCTTTGTCGGTTCTGGGTACCGCTCCTTGGCTTTTCCTCGACGCCTTGGACTCTTCCGTGTCACTGGCTTCTAGAGGTTTTGGTAAGCTTGCCAACTCTGTTCCCCATTGGAATCAAGAGCAGTCCCTCGCAAAAGTTTTTGAGACCACACTGCAAGTCTGAAGGCGAAGTTCCAGAAAGGATGC
>JANQPW010000043.1 GCA_028285285.1 Silvanigrellales bacterium | reverse complement strand
GTGCCTCAGGAACTTTCGCGTTGGTCAGAAAAACCTGTTCTCAGCCTCGGCGAGCCGGCCTTTCCGTGGAAGTGGCTTTTCAGTTAAGAGCGGCTTCGTGAAAAAACAATCACCACCAACCGTACGGCTGGTTGTGGCCATATCCGCCATAGCCACCGTCGCCATATCCGCCGTAGCCACCGTCACCATACCCGCCGTAGCCTCCGCCGCCATACCCGCCGTAGCCACCATATCCGCCGTAGCTGCTCGAGCTGTTTTTCACTGTGGAGCCGTCGTCTTTTTTAAGGCCGAGCAGTTCACGTCCACAGGAAGCAAAGAAAGCGATTGTGCCAACACCCAAAAGGCCGGTCACGGCTCGACGACTGATTCTCATCGTGCGCTCCAAATCTGAGGTTCAAAGGCAGCTCCAAAGCTGCGGTTACTGGCCGCCACGCAATTTTCGATCCAATTGGCAGTGAGACATTTTTTCCCCTAAGCCTCTGAAATCAAAGCGGCCCTACGAACAGAGATGCTGAAGCTGCCATGCAGACGCTGTCAACAACCGAGACACCACTGCGCAGCAAGCTTCACCGCCTGCTGCTCCTTCTGCCATAGTCATCACTGCTCATTCCACCATAGCCACCGCCGCTCTTTCTGCCATGGCCACCGCCGCTCTTTCTGCCATGGCCACCGCCGCTCATTTCGCCGCTGCCACTGGGCTTGTTTTTCACTCTCACACCGTCTCCCCTTTTGGGCCCGAGCAGCTCGCGCCCACAGGACGCAAAGAAAGAGACCGTGCCAACACCCAAAAGGCCGGCAGCAGCTCGACGACTGATTCTCATCGCGTTCTCCAAAATCTGAGGTTCAGAGGCAGCTCCAAAGCTGTTGTTGGTTTGCACGCAATTTTCGATCCAGTTGAGAGGGGCATCTCACGCCAACCGGTGGAGACGCTGCGCAGCAGAAATATTGAAAAATCAAACACATCTTGTATGATATCTGCTAGCACAAAACCGACAAACCTGGTGGTAAGAAAAGAAGTGGGAAAGAAGTCTTCGTTGCCGAGTCCTCTCCATGAACTGCTGTTGCACCCTTGGGTGGGTCGGCCTCTCCGAAAAAGCTTTTGGCTTGTGCTTGTGCTCTTTCGCCACACCACGGGTTTCATTGACAGATTCTTCAATAAGCTCCCCTATGTGCAGCGCGGAAACCTCCTTCACAGCCGCGCCATGGGCCACTTTGATCAGGTGCTGTCTTACTACCGCACCCTGAAAATGGATCTCGACTACCAGGCTGAGTCTCCCCTCATTTCCGTGCTCATTCCGGTTTACAATCCCAAGGTGACTTTTTTTGAAGAGTGTTTGAAGAGTGTCGAATTTCAGATCTATCCCAACTGGGAGCTTTGCATTGTTGACGACGCCTCTACGGACCCTGCCGTGTGGCGCTGCATCCAAGAGTTTCAGAAAAAACACCCCAAACGGGTGAAAGCCAGTCGGCACCAAAAAAATGGCCACATTTCCAAGACGTCAAACTCCTGCCTTGAATTGGCAACAGGGGACTATATTGCGCTTTTGGATCATGACGACAGGCTCTACCCTTCTGCCTTGGCTGAAATGGTGCGGCACGTCAATCTCAACAACAGCCCTGAGGTGATCTACTCCGACGAGCAGGTCATCAACTCCGACGGTGATGCAGAGGTTCTCCCCCTTTTCAAGCCCGGGTGGTCTCCCGAGCTCTCTTTGAGGGTGAACTACACCACCCACTTCAGCATGTACAAAAGAACACTTGTTGAGGCTTTGGGAGGGTTTCGTCTTGGTTTCGAAGGCTCGCAAGATCACGACCTCATGCTCCGCGCCGTTGAAAAAACCACCAAACCTGTTTGTCACGTGCCTTTCGTTCTCTATCAGTGGAGGGCACACGAAGAGAGCACTGCCGGAAGCCTCAGCTCAAAGCCCTACGCCGCAACTGCAGGAGAGCGCTGTGTGCAGGAAGCCCTGCAGCGACGAAATCGCTCAGCGAATGTGAACTGGGATTCAGAAACAGGACACTTTCGCATTCAATACACTCTCCCTGACGAAAAGCCCCTTGTGAGCCTGGTGATCTGCAGCAAAGACCAACCGGAAA
>JANQPW010000033.1 GCA_028285285.1 Silvanigrellales bacterium | reverse complement strand
AACAGGCTGTTTCACATAGTGATACAGAAAATTGACCACATCATCATGAACCAGATGCAGATTGGGCAGCGGTTCTTGCTGCTCCCAGCGCTGCTTTGCATTCCGCGCCTTGCGAGACTTCACCACAGTGCGCTCCACAGCAACGATCTGTCGGTGAGGGTTTTTTCGAGCGAAATGAAGGGCATGGAGACCGTTGCCGGACCCAATTTCCAACACAAAGGTGGGGGCAGGTGCCCGTTCGAAAGGAAAGGGGGTGCGGGGCCTTGCAAGCTTCTCGCCGCGAAACTGCCGAAGCGACCACTCACAGACTGACTCACTTCGGTTGTCCATCCGCTCGACCTCTTTTAAGAGTTGACCCGTTGGGTCGGAGGTCTTAGCGCGAAGCGTGTCCCGCATCAAGAGAATCTTACCCTCTCGCGCCCTCAAAGCTCCCCGTTGCCAGCGGGTTGTGTATTCATTGGTGGTAGAGATATAATCATGTGAATCACAGCTGCGGGGAAAGAGAATGGAACCACCATTGAACATCATGTTGGTTGATGACAACGATGACTTTCTGGAAGTGTTGAGCATGGATGTTGAAGATCTCGGGTTTCGGGTGGTGACGGCACCCGGAGTCGACGAAGCGCTTGCCATGCTCAAGTCGGAAGATGTTGATATCATTGTGTCTGACCTCCACATGGATGGAAAGAGTGGAATGGACTTCATCTTTGAGCTGCGCGAGCTCAACGATATGAGACCGTTCATCTTTCTCACGGGTGCGGCCACGAAGTCTGTGGCCGTTGAGGCCCTCCGAAGGGGGGCCTTTGATTTGCTTGAGAAGCCCATTGAGCCGAAGGAACTGGCGCGGGTGCTGCACAGTGCCGGCAAACTGGTGCACCAAATTGACGAAGAAACGGCCGGGAATCATCAGGCTCCCGATGAAGACTCGCAGCGTCTTTTGAACTTGCGCACCACCGCCAAGGCTTTCGATGCTTTGGCGCGTGAGTCAGGGGATTCGGCTCCGCCGGAAGAAACCCCCGATCTGTCTCCGGCAGACTTTGTGATTGCAACGCCGAGCAAACCTTCGGCTGCAGACGGGTCGGGAACCCCTTCCAGCTCGGGCTCGAGCGGAAAAGCGACAGACCTCGACTGTGCACAGGTCAAAAACGAGATCAACAAGACTCTGATCCAGAATTTGCGGGCTATCAAAATGCTCGAAAAACAGTCCTTTGCAAAGACATCCCTGAGCTTTCTGTTTCGGTCGTTCAATCTCATTCGAGAAAGTGCGGAGAGCATTGATGATGAGGTCTTGGCTGGGGCCAGTGAAATCGCTTGCAACTGCTTCTCCTACTTTCGTGTGAATCCTGGTTTTGTGAGGAGCGACCACATTGAACTGTTTCGTGAGTACAACTCCTATCTGGTGGCTCTCAACCTGCGGGGGGCCGCCGCTCTCAAAGACTTTGCGACGACCATCCACTCTGTGACGGAGCTTGAGCGACAAATATCTGATTCCGCGGCCTGATTCTGTTTGCAAAGTTGTGAGCCGCTTCGTCAGATCAGAGGACAAGGAAGCAAAGTTGTGGCTAATTCTTCACGATTTTTGAGGAGTTTGTGCGACACCTGTTGTGGGCCTAAGCACCCTTCGAGAAAAAAACCATGGGGGCTCGGATGTCCCTGGAGAACCTGCTCGAGCACAGCGTGTCCAAAGACGCTTGGCACTCGAGGCTGTTTCACCCAAAGTTGCCGCGCTTTTCCTGCTTCTCCGCTGCGAGACCATTCGGTCACCTGATTCAGAGCCTTCTGACCCTGGGGCAGGAAAATCAGCCCACTTTCATCAAACAAGGTGAGGGCATCGGCCAAACGGTCGCGTTTTCCGCGACAACAAGCTGTGGGAGAAGCCGGGGCCTTTTTCATTTCATTCCAAAAGCTGGCACTGTTGAGAGATTGCTTCACTTGGGGAAAGGCCAACCACACCAAAAAGTTTAGGAAATCATGGAGGTTTTCCTCTCGGGTTTCCAACTCACCCGCAAGGTAGATCCGTTCCTGATATCCGAGCCGCTCTTCAGGGGTTTGCCCAAACCTGCTGCGACGCCGGCGTGCTCGCTTGGAAAGCACGGGCACACAAGTTATTGGAACTCCTTGGATGTTTCGGGGGCGCTCCCCCCTTGGCAAAGCACCCATGAAGGAATTGTAGCTTTCACAGTCAAAGGTCGAGCTGTGTCGAAGGAAATTGTGGAGAGGCTTGGCGATGGACTGAAGCCAGGGCGAGCCCGCTTTATCGGACACGCCCCGCATTTGAGCTTGAATCAAGAGCCCCTGGAGGCGGTGTTCCCCTTTTATTTTTGGGCCTTGGGGAGCGATCAAAGCCTGAAGATTCTCGTGCTGTTGTCGTTGAGAAGCATCCGCGCCTCTTCAACGGTGTAGCCCACCCGATCAATGCTGGGCAGGACCTCGTTCAGATAGCGGCCGATCCCACCCGGAGCTCCGGGCCCGTCACTGCCGTAGATGGTGCGGGGGAGCAGGCCCTCTTCTTTGATGCGACGAAAAACGTTGTCTTTGTAGCGGCCATCGGGGTCATAAATGGAGCCGCCAAACGCGCTGACCTCCAAAACAGTGTTGGGGTAGGCGTGCGCCAGCTCAAACACCACTTCATCAAAGGCAAAGCCCTCTTGGTTGAAGTCGAAACCCATGTGACCCATGATGAACGTCACATTCGGATAGGCAGCGATAGCCCTTTCCAAGCCCTGTGGATCATAGCTTCTGATGTAGCGCTCTCTTTCTTCGTCAGACCCAAAATCGTCGAGCTGCCGCAGGGGTGAAGATCCCACATGGTGGTAGACAGGTGCTCCCGTGCGCGCTGCCACCTCATAGATGCCATCGTATTGAGGGTCGTCGAGGGGAATGGAGTTGTGAATGAAGGCCAGCTTGATGCCCTTGAAGTAGGGAGTGCGCAATTCTCGCTCCAGTTTTTCCAATCGCGCTTCAGCGTGTTGTTCCCAATCGGTCATATCCACCGTTGTGAGGCCAAAATAAAGGAGCTCGCCCGTGTTGGGGTTGATGTTTTTCTTGTCTTCCAGCCAATCTTGGATGGTTTCGGGGCCCACAACCCCCCAAGTTTCCGGAGCGTGAACGGCAAACAACCCACACTTGCGAAAACCACTCTTCAAGCACTGGTTTTTGATACCAATGAAGGCTCCATAGGGGTTCTGGAGCAGGGAAGAGCTGGCACGGAGCGAGAGCTCTTTGAGGAAATCGGGAAGAAATTCCGGAAGAGCATCGAGAATAAAGGCCTTGCCGAGGGGGCCAAGAGATTTATAGGAGCCTGGGTGGAGGTGCATGTCAACGGCGGGGAGAATTTCTCCCCTGTACGGCACTCCAAAAGGCTCCGCCTCCTCCTGGGCCTGGGCTGCAGGTGCAAGTGAGCTTTTCCCGGTGACGACCGCAGCCGTGAGAACCGACAGACCAAGAAACAATCCAACAAACAAAGGAAGCCCCCTTCGGGGCTTCCGGACGCTTCGGAATTTTTTGTGTGAGGCAGGCTGCAACATGTGGTTTTCTCCCTTGGGTGCATGCACAAGTCACGCGTGACTCTGCCACCCTAAAGAAGACTTGACAAGCCAGCCTCCAGATCAGCGGATGCTGCTGTTGTAGATGCTTTGCAGCCCGGAGAAGTAGCCCGAGAAACTCGCAGCAGCCTGCTTCCAGAGGAAGTCAGGTCGGTCGGAACTCAACCAAGCTCCGCCCACAATGCGACCAGCGCCGTCCAGCTCCAAGCGGTATTGGTAGGTTTTCACATGTGTGTAGGCGCTTTCTTGTCCAGCCAAGGCGTTCCATTGAGGTTGCCCTTCAACGGTATAAACCATGCGTGTTTCGGCAACCACTTCCCGCACAGTTCCAGGAGCTGCCCCAGGAGAAACGCCGTCTTTCGACATGAGCCGAGAAGAGAAGCCATAGATGGGGTGGTTCCACACTTCGAAATCACGTGTGACATCAGCCATGAAGGACTCGTTCATGAGGCCAATTTGATTGCTCAAAACAATGTGGAAGGCACCGGGGTTTACGCCCTTGCAGTCTTCAGCTTCGGCACGTCCAGAAACCACTTCGCTGAACTTCACATTGCAGCGCTTGCCCAAAAACTGGGTGGCTGGGTTTGCAAACTGCCCCTGGTTGTATGTGAGGAGGGCCTTCACGTCAGCAGAACCAAAAGGAATGCGGATGCCGTCGGCATTGGTCACAACAGTGGGCTTGGGCTCTTGGTAAGCAGCAGCGGCTGGTGCCCAACCATGGCAGAGGCCTTCCCATGCGGGACGGTTTGGAGATGTGCGCGTCATTTCAGACTTTGTGAGAGGAAAGTCGTAGCGGCTGTTGAAAATATCAAACTTCTCCGAGGGGCTCAGCTCGGCAATCTCTTGCTCTGTCATGTTTTGCAGCTGACCCAAAGAAGGGCTGGTGTAGCTGAAGCTCTGCGGGTTGGTCGTGTTCCAGCGTGCAGAGATGCCACCTTCGTAGCTCGGCCAGTAGCTATCAACCCAAGGGATCTTGGAAAGCTGTCCTTCGGCTGGAAGGGCATCGAGTCGCACTTCATAGCTGCGGTCGAGGTGGAAGGGTGCATCGTAAGAGCCCCAAGCTTCTTGAGTTTCGTTGCCTGCGTTCTGCGCGCCACAAGCCGATGCGATTGCTGTTAAGGCGGTCAAAGCCACCCATTTTGTTGAAATGGACTTCATTTTGTTCTCCCCATTGAGCAGTGCTTCTGCTCTGTTTTTCAGTCAGTGTTGTTGGGGTAACAAAAAAAAACTTCAGGGCAAAGGAAAAGTGAAGCTTTAGAGGGAAAAACACAGTTTTTTGGGTAGGCCCCAAGGGCCGGGAGGTAAACCCCTCAAAAAGCAGAAAAAAAACAACACTCCGTGAGCTTCACGGGGTTTGGAAAATGGCAAGCGGAAAAACGCGAACTGAAGTGATTCTCAAACGGCGGCTTTGCGCCGCTTTTTTTGCACATCGCAGTAGAAAAAGAACATCTGAGCCACATCGTCGAAGCGGTTAACCCCATCTCCGGCGAGCCCCTGGGTAAAATACACGCGCTCCACAAGATCTCCGTCGCTGGAGAGGGGCTCGTCTAAGCGCACCTCAATGCCAGGAACGCAATCTTCTACGGCGCATTCTCCTGGCGACTTCAGGTTCGTGATAACCCCTGTAGCCCCTTTCCGAACCTCTTTTGCCCAAATGGGGCTGAGGTAGCTCTCTTTAAATGTGACCCGCTGTCCTTTGTAGAGCCGCATCACAGTCCTCCCTCTCACATTGGGGCAAGAACCACACGGCCTCGCCCATCATCTCTCCCCTTTATAACTCAAGGTGTCACGAAGGAACAGCATTCTTTCTGATAAGATGGGCTAAAGTTGAATAAAAATAAGTAAAATCAATGTATTGAGAATTTTTTTGGAAAAACCAAAGCCCCAGTTTGGGTTCGGTTTCGTGTTTTGAGTTTGCGGCTTGGCGCAGTGCAAGTGTCAATTCGGCCGATCTAGAGACGACATCCGACTTCGGTTATGCTGAGAGAAATGTCACACGAGAAGAGGAACAGTATGATCGAACTCAAGCTCATTGGGGCTTCTGGGCGTCCCCTTTGTCGCTGGTGCCACAAGGAATTGGGAGAGACTAGCAGTGAGTTTTGTTCCGAACACTGTTCCGAGTCACATCGCCTCGCGACACCTGCTCAGCGTTTGCGCCAACATGTGTTCTTGCGCGATAGGGGGGTGTGCCACAAGTGTGGGATGGACTGTGAGGAGCTGAAGCAGACCATTCTGCACATTGTGTCTCTGTACGGCAGCCAGTATGCGCGCTCCGTTCTCATGACCACAGGCTTTAAAAAACTGGAGGCCACAAACCTCGCTCAGGATCCCAGCCAAGACTTTTGGATCATTGAAGACCGCGATGGCACTCCGGAGTCGGCAGAAACCACCTGCCGCGCCTGCGCTTCCCGCCGTCGAAAACGCCGTTCGAATCGCTCCGAACCCGGCGAAGACGGTGATCTTTTTGATGATCACCAGGGCCCCTAAGTCCAGACCTCATCATCTTGATTTTTCACAAAAAGGTGATTCTCAGACTTCAGCTGTT
>JANQPW010000025.1 GCA_028285285.1 Silvanigrellales bacterium | reverse complement strand
CTTGATCAGCGCACCCTTCGAAAGATCGGTTTGCTGCAAACGCTTGGAAACTTCCTTGTCATCGAGCAATGCGCCGGCTGTCTCAATTTTCTCGATGATATTGCTGCGGATGTACTCATCGATAGTGCCGTCGGCCAACATGTGGATCACCAAACACCTTTCGGCGTCTTGACCAATACGGTGGAATCGAGCCTGCGATTGCACGTAGCTGCCACCATCGAAGCTCAAGTCGAGATAGATCATTGTGTCGGCTCGAGTTTTTCCATCTTTCGGCAGAAGTGTGAGGCCTTCCTTAGCACTTTGAGGAGTCGCCACGAAAACACGACACTCAGGGTCTTCCGTAAAGGCCGCAATGCTTGCCTGACGTTCCTCAACTTTTTGCTCACCGGTGTGAACCACACATTTGTACCTGTCTCCCAGATGTTCCGCCACAGAATTCACATTCTCCACATAGTGCGACCAGAGAATGATTTTTTTGGTGTCATCTGAAAGCACATCATCAACCAGGGTGTCCAGCTCCTTCACTTTCGCATTTGGTCCGCTGTATGCGGGGTCGAGAAGTGAGGGGTTTGAAGCAATCTGCGAGAGGCGCAACAACTTCACAATGATCGTGCTGGCCTCCGAAATGACTTCATCTGAGCTCATCGCCGAGACTTCAATTTTCAAATTGTCTCGCATTTGTTGATACATCGTCTTTTGCTCCGCTTTGAGCTCAACGCTGTAATCTTTCGTGAGAATCGGCGGCAAGTCGAGCACATCCGTTTTCAAGCGACGCAAGCTTGTCTTCACAATGCGGTCTCGGAGTTCATCTCCATTGCGAACTCCAAGGAATTTTTCCACCTGGATGGTGCGCCGACCCACCTTGATCTTTTGCACTTCCATTTCACAAAACGTGTTCTTGAAGGCCGCAAACTTCACACCAAATGTGGAACCCTGATCCATCACCATATATTGAGAAAAAAGATCCAAGGGCCTGTTCGAGATCGGAGTTCCTGTGGCAATCACACAACGCGTCACAAAGGGTCTCAAACGCAAGGCCACCTTTGTGGTTTGCGCAGAAAGGTTTTTGATGCGCTGACTCTCATCGAAAACCATCATCGATCGGCCACCTTGAAGCCACTCGGCAAAGCCTTTTTCCTCAATGCGCAGGCCCTCGTAGTGCACGATGTAGATGGGTTTGTCTTCTGCAAGAATCTTCTTCCGCTGCTGAGGTGTTCCACGAACCACCATGAAGTCAGAAAGTCCAGCGTAGCTCAACTCGTTTTGCCAGGTGCGCATGAGCGACATGGGCGCAACAATCAAGACCCGATCGACTTCCTTGTTTTTCAGAAGGATCGCCGCGGTGCTCGCAATTTGGAAGGATTTTCCGCAGCCCATTTCATCGAGAAGCGCCGCTTCAGGGTTCATGAGGAGATACTCGATGCCCCGCACCTGGTGCTCGAAGGGCTTCCTCTCAAAACTGTGCTTTTTGATCAGCGACTGAATTTGTTTCAGATCATTTGCCTCATACTCGGCTTCACAACCCTGAATCAGGTGGCTTGTGCTGCCATAGCGGCACTCAATTTCGGGCAAATCGCGCTTGATGTCGAGCTCTTCAAACCAACTCTCTCGAACGATCAGTTTGCCGATCTTTCCTTCGCCAATATACGAGTAATAGGGGGTTTTGACGAATGCTCGGAGGGCATCATAAGCGGCTTTTGTGAGCTGAACACCTTTTCCCAGTATGTCGAGCACATCATCAAAGGCACCTGGAAACACACGCCAGTATTTTTCTTCAGGCTCCCAGGCACGTTCGTTGCGATCAAAGCCTTTGATGCGATCCACGATGCCTTGGTCAAAGGGAAACTGAACCTGAAGCTCCCCCTCTTGGAAGTCGATGACGCTTCGAGTTTTCGAATAGCGCCCAGCCTCGTAAATCTGCTTTAGGTTTTCCAAAACACGGGCCAAGTGGTCTTTTCGGAGCGGAGCCACATCGCTGAGATCAACTTCCTTGAGGGTGAGCGTGCCCGTGATGTCTTGCCGCTCGT
>JANQPW010000023.1 GCA_028285285.1 Silvanigrellales bacterium | reverse complement strand
AACACAGATGACTCCATCGGGAAAGTCTGGGTGATAGATCACCGTCCAGGGCACGATTCCGTCTTGCGAGTGGAGTGCTGTTGTGGCCATAAGGGCGATTTGTATACTGTAGTCGCCCACTTTCACAATCAGGTGTCCATCACAGGTGATGAAGGAATTCCAACCAATGCTCTGGTAGCCCGAAAGCAGCGCGTTGTCACGGTACAGACCCGAATTGTATTGAATGAGCTCGGGCAGCATTTGTTGAATGAGATCAATGGGGATTCCGTCAACACTTCTTCCACCGGAGATGATGCGTTTGAAATGCTCGTCGGCAAGGCCCATGAATTGGCCGGGAAACACTCCAGCGACGGTGCGGAGAAGCCTTGGAGAGTCCATCCACACACTCGCCGTTGAAAGGGGCTCAAGGCAAAGCACAATGCGAGAGTGGCCGTCGGATCCCCAGGTTTCGTTTGCAGAGTAAACGGCTCTGTGTGCTTCACGATCCCAGTTTCTTGGATCAAGTCCAAACCTGCTTCTGTGGAGCTGGATTGCATCTTGAATGGCGGGTTGCAAGCCATCTATATACCTTCTGGCCATGTCAACGGGGTTTTCACGGCGCATTTCAAGGCGCAATTTGCGGGGCATCTCACTTGCTTTGATATCGGCGTTTCCGACAACCCGTTCTCGAAAGTGAGGAAGGGCGCCCCGATCAATGGCCGTAACTTTTGTTGAGATCATGCGGCTAAAAAACTTCCTGGCGTTTTTGGTTCTCACGGAGGCTCTTGCAATGCCGTACATTCTTTCGCTCCTTCAGGCGAGTGAACTTATGGTCACCCAGTTTTCAATAGGAGTTCGACGAGAAGTTGTTCCTTTCAAAGAAAGTCACATCGTATCTGATCTCTTTGTCAATGGAATGTCCTGTCAAGGATTTGGGCTTTTTTTGCCCTATCTGCGGGCAAGAAGGGGGAGGGTTGCGGTGAACCGCAGTTACCTAACTAAGGATCCGGTGTTGGAGGTTTTTGTCTGGGATCTCACAGGCCCCCTTCTTGAAGAAGGGGAGCTTTTTGCGGCGTGCTGCGAACTGGGCGTAGCACCAGTCTCGAAGCACATGAGGAACAAAGAGAAAGAGTTGAGCCATTAACTTTACAACTCCGCCCCAGTTGAGGAGGGAGCGCAACACAGCTGTGGAAGACACGAAAAACCGGCCCGACTGGAGGAAAATCACTGTGCGGAGGTCGTCCGGGTCTTGACGAGCCCGACGGCAAGCCTCGCGACCGAGATCGGATTGTAAGCTGGCAATGAGCACACTTTGTGTTGAGTCATTCCTAAGAGTCCACAGAGCGAAGCGATTGCAAACGGAACATTCCCCATCAACAAAGAGAACATTTTTTTGGTCTGAGATGAGCTTGTCGAGACTATGTTGATTCACCCACGCTCCCCCGCGCATGTTCTCGGTGTTTCAAGATCACATGATTTAAGAGAGGGAGCAAGCGCCGGGGAAGGAGACCGTCTATTTGGGATCGATGGGCTCCACAGGATCGGTTGGTTTGCCGTCATCGGGATCACCCGGCTCGCTCACAAAGAGCAACTCCATATGGGAGGGGTAGAGCAGGTGTGTTCCAGGGCCATCGATAATGAAGGCCTCAGAAACAACGGTCACTTCTCGAGGCTTTTCCAGAGGGTCGCAGCCAAGCTCGGTCTGAATGACATAGAGATCCGCGATCACAAACTGAACCGGAGGGTATTCATAGTCAGAAGGCATTGTGGAGCGGAACGGCCCGTCGAGTCCAAAAGTGTTGCAACCATCGTAGGTGAGGAAGGTGTCGGTGATAGAGACGGTCATGGGGTAGGTTTCGTTGGCTGAAAAAATATACTCCACAAAGTGCTTTTGCACGGGAGCTGGAATGGGGCCGGGAATATCTTCGCCGGGCTTCGAATCGGATCCGTTGGCGAAGGCAGGCGAAAACACAGCGGCGCCCAAGAGGGCTGCGGCTGCAGCTATTGTGCTGAGCGAAGTCAGCCTTGTTCTCACTTTCATCGGAAATCTCCTTGTGCTCGTTCTGGAGTTGGTTTTTGAAAACGCTCTTGCAGTGTCGCGCTTTTTGGTTGGCACTCAAGTCAGAGGTGTAACGAGCTGTACACGGCTACGGGCAGCGGAGACTTTTGAGCTGTATCTGCCTGAGATCGTTTAAAAAGAAACTCCTCGGCGGAGTGGGCTCAGGTGGCGATCTCGGGCGATATGGGAAATGATGATCTGGTGGCAAGATAACTAGCTAAAATAATTTAAAGAAAAAGCTGCTCTTGGAAAGGGATTGCCTCTGAGCTCAACTTGGTTCAGAACAGCTCTGAAGAAACAGAACCCAGGAGCCGGAAAAGGGGAGCGGAGCAGTGAAAGAGACATTTTTGATGGAGCGCTCCTTTGCGCGGGTTCAAGAGAGGGAACACTGTGTTTTGGTCTTGGTTCTTGCAACTCAAGAAAGCACCTATCAAAAGGCGGGAGCCACTGCCCTGGTGAACCGTAAAACGGGGCGGATTGAGGGCCTGGTGAGCGGCGGCTGCTTGGAAGGAGACTTGTTGCATCGCATAGAGTCTTTGGGTGAAGGCGCGTGGCATCATCTGCGCTATGACACCCGTGACGAAATTGATGATCTGCTGGGCACAGCCCTGGGGTGTCGCGGTTGTCTCGACCTGGCTTTGATTCCGATGGCTGGGAAAAGCGGAGAAGCATTGGCAAAGGTCTGCCGCGCCTCTTGGGCGGCAGAGACCCCCTCTCGCACTCAGGTGCATTGTGAAGGGTTTGGCTCCACTCAACCGACTCTTTCGTTTCACCTCGAGAATGCCCAAGAGGCAGGGAATTCGCGCCAGGCAGACGAAACTCTGTTGCAACTCAATTTGGCAGGAACTCTTCCCGCTGATTTCCTGTTTTCTCCGTTTTCTCTCCCCCAACGTTCGCGTCTGTTGATCTGCGGTGCGGGGCCAGACGCCTTGCCATTGGTGAACATGGCTACGGAACTGGGATTTGAAGTGGTTGTGGCCGATCATCGTGCAGAAAGCCGTGAACGGTTGTTGTTTGACTACAACGCTGGCCGAGGTGGTTGCAGCGAGGGCGCGGCCCCTTTGGCTTCTCCTCTGCGGATTGTTACTTTAGATCAAATTCCCAGAGAACTCGGCACACCTTTGCTCGCTGCGATTGTGATGACCCACAACCTTCATCGTGATGCGTCCTGCCTCGACTTTTTGAGCGAGGTGAACATGGATGAGACTTACCTGGGCGTTTTAGGGCCACAGCGCCGTCGTCGTGAGGTGATGGCCCAAACCCGTTGGGGGCTTGAAGGTCGCCAACACCCGCTTGACAACCAGAAGCTGCATGGCCCCGTTGGAATGCCCTGTG
>JANQPW010000019.1 GCA_028285285.1 Silvanigrellales bacterium | reverse complement strand
TAAACGAGTCCGCAAACACCTGGCACGGTCAAAAAGCCGGCACTGCAAAACAAGCTGCACAGCAAAACCCGGTGGCTTATTTTTGTGCCGAGTATGGACTCCACGAAAGTTTTCCGGGCTACTCAGGCGGTCTTGGCATTTTGGCGGGCGACCACTGCAAAGCTGCTTCCGATCTGAATCTCCCCTTTTTGGCCATGGGGCTGCTTTACCGGAACGGTTACTTCCGCCAAGTCATTGATCCCGATGGAAGACAGGAACACAACTACCCTGAATTTGTGACCTCCGAGCTGCCACTTCACAGAGTCTTGCAAGAAAATGGAACTGACGAGCTCTACATCAATGTGGATATTGGCGATCGAAAAGTGGCATGTGGGGTTTGGATGGCCCAGGTGGGCCGCATCCCTCTCTTCTTGCTCGACACCAACAATGAGAGAAACTCTGCAGAAGACCGCGAGATCACCCGATTGCTCTACGTTCGCGGCAGGGAAATGCGCCTGGCCCAAGAGATTGTGCTGGGTGTGGGAGGTGTTCGAGCCTTGCAAGAAATGGGTATCAAGCCCTCAACCTGGCACCTCAATGAGGGCCACTCTGCTTTCATGGTGGTTGAGCGAATCGGCCAGCACATGAAAGAAACCGGTTCAGACTTCAAAACGGCTGTGAGTGCGCTTGAGAAGAACTCCGTGTTCACCATTCACACTCCTGTACCGGCTGGAAATGAAGTGTTTGGACGAGATTTGGTGCTCCGTTTTGCCAAACCCATCTTTGAGTCAAACGGAATTGATGCAGAAGATGTCCTCGCACTCGGAACCGGCGTTTCTGGAGACAAAGGCGCGTTTGATATGACCGCGTTCTGTCTGCGCATGGCCAATTTCTGCAATGGTGTGAGTCTGCTCCATGGCAAAACTGCCCACGACACCTGGAACAGCATCACGGGGCGCAATATTATTGGTGTGACCAACGGTGTGCACATGCCAACATGGCTGGGTCTTGAAACACAGCAACTTCTTGAAAAACACAGTCTCTCGCTCTCCGAACTTGATCTGATGGCCGTGGATCCTGAAAAGGTTCAAAGTCACATTCACTCCAAGGTTGCCGAGATTCCCAACGAAGAGTTCTGGACTTCCCATCAACAGCAGAAACAAGCCTCGGCGGAGGTGATCAAAAGCAGGCTGCGCAACCAGCTGGCACGCAATGGCCTCGATCCCGAAGGAATTTCTCAACACACAGAAACTTTTAAGCAGAATGTGCTCACCATTGGATTTGCTCGTCGCTTTGCAACATACAAGCGGGCAGCACTGCTGTTCACCGACCCCGAGCGGCTGCAAAAAATTCTCGACAACTCGCAACGCCCCGTACAACTGCTGTTCGCCGGAAAGGCACACCCTGCCGACAAACCCGGTCAAGCACTCATCCAAGACATCGTTTCCAAGGTTCAGAAGTACAATCTCAATCACCGCATTTTCTTTGTGGAAGACTACGACATGGAGATTGGCCGTGCGCTGGTGCAAGGTGTGGACATTTGGCTCAACAACCCAAGGCGGCCTCTTGAGGCCTCTGGAACCAGTGGCATGAAGGCGGCTGCAAATGGCATTCCCAATGTGTCCATTCTTGACGGATGGTGGGACGAAGGCTTTGCCGGTGACAACGGCTGGGCCATTGGTTCCCGAGAAGTTCTTTCTAACGAAACACTTCAAGACAAAAACGATGCTGAATCGCTCTACAGCCTGCTTGAGGACGAGGTTTCCAAAAAGTTCTACAGTTCCGGGAACGGAAACTGCCCAACGGAATGGGTCCAAGTCATGAAGCGGGCCATGGCCACCAGCCTGTTTGCGTTCTCCACCACGCGCATGTTGTCGGACTACTCTGAAAAAATGTATTCGGAAGCAGGTTTGGGAAGTTGAGCAGGCCGCTTCTCAATCCAAAATACCCCAGATGCTATAAGTGTTCGTCGAGAACATTCCAGGTGCAGGTTTGATGGCGTAAGGCATGGCTCCCTCTTTCTGCTCTTGAACGTAGTAAGACAGCGTGTCTCGCTCCAGCCGAACGCCCTGCTTTCTCAGAAAGGCCAATGCCAGCGCATCCCTGAAGAAAAATCCAGAATACCAAATGCCATTTTCAGGGTGAAGAAACACTTTCTTTCGCAGATTCCTCATTTCCTGCCACTCAAAGAGCTTCTCCAGAACAGCTCCCAAATACGGTTGGGGCGCAGACCTGTTCACCTTTTTCTCTCTCATCCATTGGTCGATCTCCGGCCTGAAAGAATCAAAACTCCAGTGAAAGGGAAAACGACCCTCCAGAACACTCTCCTGAAACTTCAAAAAAGACTCTCGGTGCACCTCCAAGACCACCTGAAGTCTCTCAGGCTTTGATTGGCGAATCAGCTCAGAGATTCGGTCACAGGCAGCACGACAAACTCTAGCCCTCTATTGCCCATTTCATCTCGAACCTGAGTGAGCAAATCTTCCACAGAGACAGCAGAGGAAAGCCCCTCAAAAAACTCCTCATTGGGCCAGTCCGTTCCCGAAGCTCGATTCTCTACTAACGGTTTTCCGCTATCGGGCCAAATGCAGCCAGAACCAAGCAGGCAGTGCAGCAGCAGACAGCACAGCTTCAGGCTGGTTTCTTTCACCCACACCACTTTGCACCCTCCCACCAAGTCAAGACTTTGGCTCTTGGGGAAGCGCCCTCCGGCACCACCGCGTCAGCTCGTCAACAAAGTTCGAGAGAACCCCTGAATTCTCAAAGGAGCGATGAATGTGAAGCACAACCGGCACAAACAATGGCTTTTCTTTCCTCACAATTCGAATGCGCGGGTCTTTCAAAACCAAATGACGGGGCACCACAGCCCGACCCAAGCCGTTAGCCACACCATCAATGAGGCCGTAGACATCGCTGAGGAAACAGCGACGGGTGCTTTCGATGGAGTCCAGTCCAAGATAAATTCGGCTATAGGGGTCTTCCACGTCATGGTCGAGGTAAACATCATTTCTCTCGGCTGAGAAATCAGATTTGGCGGTGATCAGCACGTTCTCTTCAAACCCCAAAACCCGGTGATCGGCTCCAAGGTGCGGCTCAACACGATCGAGCAACACCACATCACACTCTCCCTTGGCGAAGTGCTCGGGAAGCAACCGCATTTCACTCACCTTGAGATCGAAAAGGACACCTGTTCGTTTCTTTGCCAGCACACCCAAAGTGGGAACGACCAAGCTCCGAGCCACAGACGAGTAGGCCGCAATGCGCACAACCGGGCTTGGAGAAACCTGGCCGGGAAGACTGATCTCGCCAAGGGTTTGCTTTTCCAGTTCCCGCTTAAGGTAGGCGTAGTGCAGAACTTTTCGTCCTGCCTGAGTGGTGGCCACAAACTTGGGGCTACGCCGCAACAGAGCCTGCCCAACTTGCTCTTCTAGTTTCTGTATGCGTTGTGACAAGGCAGATTGAGTCACATGCAGCGCTTTTGCAGCCTTGGTGAAATGCTCCTGCTCAGACACTGCAATCAGCGCCTCTAAACAGTCGGCATCAAGAGGCTCGTGCGAAACGAGGCTCGACTCAACCTTCCCTTTTCCGGTGCTCTTCCCGCTTTTAGACACTTTCACTTCCTAATACTGACCTTCAACCCCCTCAGAATTTCATGCTTCTCCGGAGTATTCAACAATGCAGCTTCCGGAAATTCCCCTGAGAAGGTATAGTACTGCAGCATCCACGCTGCAGTTCTCGACTGTGGTCCCTACCTGGCCAAGAAAGGCAAGCCTAAGGGAGCTTTGGACACAAATGAAGAGCTTTTCCAATGAGGAACTGCTGACCATGCTGGACGACCTCGAATCAGATCGGGTCGAGCGCAAGGAACGGCTTTCAGGCGACGTCAAGACAGCCGCCCGTCAGGCCGTGTGTGCCTTCGCTAACGATCTTCCTGGCAACAAGCAGGCTGGCGTGCTTTTCATAGGTGCAACCGACGGTGGCAAGCCTTCAAAAACACCCATCACTGACGAACTTTTACGAACCCTCTCCGACTTCAGAAGTGACGGGCGCATTCAACCATTTCCAGTGATATCTGTCTCCAAGGAGAAACTGAAGGGGCATGATATGGCTGTGATCACGGTCATGCCATCTGACATGCCTCCGGTTCGTTTCGACGGACGAATTTGGATTCGCGTTGGGCCACGCAGAGCTATTGCCAGTGCTCAAGACGAACGGATTCTAAACGAGAAACGGAAGTTCCTAGATGTTCCGTTTGATTTGCAACCTGTGCCAACCGCGAGCCTCCCTGACCTTTCTCGAACTGTTTTCGAGAATGACTTTTTACCTTCCGCATTTGCCCCGGATATTTTGGAGACAAATGGACGGACCTATGAGGAACGTCTCTCATCTTGTAAAATGATCGTGAGCCCCGACAACACCACTCCAACCGTGCTGGGAATTTTAACTCTTGGAGTCAGACCACAGGATTTCTTGCCTGGCGCAAAAATTCAGTTTTTGCGAATTGAAGGCACTCAACTAGACAATGATGTTTCTGATGAACTCTTGATCGATGGCACCTTAAGCGAGGTGCTTCGATCTGCCGAGACAAAGCTTCAGTCACACAACCGCAGGGCTGTGGACATCGTCTCTCAGCCAAGGCACCAATTAACCCCAGATTTCCCTCAAGTCGCGCTTCAACAGATTCTCTACAATGCCGTTCTGCATAGAACGTACGAGGGCACCAACGCTCCCACACGAATCACATGGTTTGAAGACAGAGTGGAGATCATCAGCCCTGGTGGCCCCTATGGCAGCGTTAATCAGAAGAATTTCGGACAAAGTGGTATCACAGACTATCGCAACCCAAATATCGCGGATGTTTTAAAGACGTTGGGGTATGTGCAATCGTTCGGACGTGGTATTCCAACAGCTCGATCGGCCATGGCCAAAAACGGCAACCCCGAGATCGAATTTGAATGCAGCCAAAGTGCAGTTTCCTGCACTCTCAGGAGAAAGAAATGAGTCCGCCAGTGCTCACGTTGTTCAACAATAAAGGCGGCGTTGGAACATCGCTGGTTTACCACCTCGCATGGATGTTTTCTCGATTGGGTCACCGAGTTTTGGTTATCGATCTCGATCCCCAAGCTAATCTCACTGCGGCATTTCTTGACGAGGAGACTCTCGAAGGCTTGTGGGAGAACCCTGCCAGAGGATCAAC
>JANQPW010000493.1 GCA_028285285.1 Silvanigrellales bacterium | reverse complement strand
GTTACTCTTCATCAACGCGGCCTTCCACAATCAAAAATTGATGGGTCGAATGCCGGTTCCTGTTTCTTGAGGAGGTGAAATGAACGACACCAGTTTTAGAACCTTAAGCCTGTGAGCGGCTGCGCTGTCGCAGCGGTCGGTGCACGACACCCGTGCCCAACTCTGTGGGTTTGAGATAGGAGTCGGCCGTGAGCAGGGTTCCGGGGTTGGTCACCGAATTGCAACCGGTCTGGGCCCGATTTCCCAGCAGCGCTCCGCATTTTTTCAATTGGGTTGGCCAGGCTTCACCAAGACCCTTGACGACCACCAGACCATGATCGAAGCGAAGGTTGGCGAGCTTTGTGCCGGCCCCGAGGTTGCTTTCGCAACCCAAAACCGAATTGCCAACATAGGCAAAGTGGGCAGCTTTTGCGCCAGGAAGCAACAGGCTGCCTTTGATCTCGGTGGTGTGCCCCACCACGGCGTCTGCGCCAATGTGAACCTGTCCTCGCACGTAGGCTCCATGGCGAATTGTAGCCCCTGCACAAACATAGGTTGGCCCTTGCACAAGTGCACCGGCTTCAACAACTGCGCCCTTCTCAATCACGACGTCGTCTCCTTCAATGACCGATTGGGAATGAACACTCCCCCGGATTCGCTCAGAAAGCGGAACGGATTCTATCTGTTGGCAAATAAAGTCTCGGAGTCGGTCTCCCAACAGTTCCCACGGGAAGACTCCAGAGCCCAAAAATTCTTTGAGTGCTGCAGAAAGTCGGTTGTCGGGCTGATTGAGCTCAAAGAGCTGCTGATTTTCAATTTGATTTGCGGGCGTCATTTCCTGTTCCTTTGTGAAACCTCAAACAAGCTGAGAACTCGGTTGATGTGGAAGAGACAGAGAATTCTTCCTTCCACCTCAGAATCTCCCATCAAGGTGCGGCAAAAGATGCCGATGTGCAAATTGTGAGTCACCGGTGGCTATCTAGCCACCTTCGATGGAGAGAACGGAATGTTTGATAAGAATCAATTCAAGGTCATGTTTCGCCGCTATGTGGAGTCTCACCACCAAGCCAGCGACGAAGAGGCTCTGGCCTTTGCGCGTTCTATCATGCCGGCAAATGTGATGGCATCTCATTACTGGCTGATCGATCAATCTTTGCAATGGTTTCGTTGGGTCAAGGCCCAGCGGGCTCTTCAGGCCAGTCGAGAGAACTTTGAGTTGGAGTCAAAGCAGTCCAACCTCTGCTAGAGGAAGCTTTGTGCCCCTGTTTCGCCTTGCCCCTAGGCTGCCCAAGCATCTTCTTGACCAGACCCTTCTAAGATCAACCGGGCCGATACCCCTCGAACGGCGAGCAGCTGTTGCACCCCCGAGAAGTAGCGACGGGCCTGCTGAAGGTCGTGAAACGCCGGAGTGGAGTTGTCGCTCCAGCCGTTGGGAAAGGCCCGTTGAATGTGCTTCAGGGCCAAACTCTCCGCCTTGAAATAGAGGTGGAGATCGCTGGCATTCACCCTGTCAAAGCCTCGTTCCGAAAAGAGAGTTTCGCACAGCGGGCCCACGGAGCGTTCTGCACTCACGGCTGTTTGGGCGGCTAGCTTCGACCAACTCGGCCAAACGAGAAGTGTGATGAAGCGGTCGATCTCTCCCCAAACTTCGAGATCGAGGGGTGATAGGGTGCTTTCCCGTTCTGCGGCCTCGGCGATCAGGCGAAAATGAGACACCTCTTCTGCCACAACTCCCAGTTCATGATCTCCAATTTGCCCTTGCAAAAAGGCATCGACCAAATGGCAGCCAAAGCGCAGCCCCAAGTCAACTCCGTCTTCTTGTTCTTGAAAAAGCACCTGGCCACCACTTCCCAGTGAGCTCTCGGGGTGCATCACAAAGCCAGAAGGGCAGGGGATGTCTCGAGAAGACTGCGCGTAAAAATGGGAAAAAAACAGGTTGAGATCGGCCAGTATTTCTTGCAGAAGTGGCGGCTGCCCGGCTTCTGCAGTGTTCATTGGTAGGAGCCTTTTTTGACAGGAACCGGGATCACACCCTCTTCTAGCAGGTCGCGACCCAGTTTGTCGCTTTCTGTGGCCAGCCAATGGGAATACACATTGAGCAGGTCAATTCCCGAGCTTTGGTCTTGGCCGGTGGTTTGCTCGCTCACGTCCATCAGCACTTCCACGGCAGGAGAGAAATGCCCTGAGAGCTCGCCGTACATTTCAGACATGGTGCGTCCATAGGTCGACTGAGAAGACATAAGGGCTGCGAGCTGTTGGTAGGCGCTTTCACCCATCATGGCATAGTAACTGAGGTCGTAGCACTTGCGGTTCAATGAGTCTTTGAAAAAGCCAGAGAAGTAGAGGGCGGTGTCGCCAATGTGCTTAAAAAGGAGGACCTTCTCGCCATAGGAGCCTTCGAGCGCTTTTTTGAGGGTGAGGGCCAGGCAGTCTGCGTGTTCGGTAGGGTCTTCCTTAGCTTTGACATAGTCACAGAGCAGAGTCACGAGATAGAATTCCACGTTGTCGGGAAGCTTCAAGTTTTGGCGAGACTGCGCGTCCATCACCTTCTCGCGGAAAAAATGCTCTGGATTGATGTCGTCTGCGAGAACTGTGGTGCTCATACTGTTGACATCCCGACTGTCTCCCAAAGCGCGTCCTCCCTCTCTGTTTCTCTTCGTTACCCACAGTTTACTCAATCATGAGGGCAACTTCGATAAAAAGTTGACCAGGCAGTCAAATTTCACATCACTCCCTGTGTCTCTCCCCTTATCGGTTGTTTGTGAAGTGACTTGAATGTTTTGTGAAAAGAGTGTGTTACCAAGATTTGGCAAGTGAGACCCTCCGCTTGTGGAGTTGGCAAATCAGTCAGGCTTGACAGGGTCCTGAACTGTCCAGAGGCCATTTGCCACAAAGTCTTCGTAGAAACTCACGGAGTCGATGCTCCAGAGCGCACCAGCGGCTATCTCGAGGTCGAGGAGCCTGTGAGATTCAGCAGAGGCCGTGGCATTGACAAACCATTGGTTCAGCTCTCTGACAGTCTGGCTGTTGTTGAGCGCAGGAAATGGCTTCCTTGACTCGAGCTCGTTGTGTTCATGCTGCAAGAGTTGGATCAGGGTTCCGTAGTGTTTCTTTTCGAAGCTGCGCACCGTGGTGATCAGGCGTTTCAGTTCGGGATCGTGAACTTCCCAATCTTGTGAGCGGATCCGTCGGGCCTCAATCCATTTGCTGCAACCCTCCTTCGAGCTGTCAATTTCAGCGCAGTGTTTGGGTTCGCCACCCAGGTAGAGTTTATCGACAAGTTCCTTTTCGGAGAGTTGGTATGTTCCTTCTTCACCGTTCTTGCTCCACACCAGCCCATCGTCGAGCCAGATGGCGCCGTGAAGCTCCCGCACCCAGTCTGCGTTTTTGTCATATTCTCGGTAAATCAACACATCTCCATTTCGCAGGTCTTTAGCCGCGAGTGGAGCAGCCAACGAAGATTCCATCCAATGCCGGAAAAGGCTAGAGCTGCTTATCCCGAGCCCTGCCTCGAGGTTGGTCTCGTGCAGCACAAGATTCCAGCAATTGGCAAATTTGGGCTGTCCCCACTGCAGCTCGAGAAAATTATCGGAGAGGTAGGCTGTCACGTCGACTTTCTTTTCGCTGAGGAACGCAAGCGGCTCTTCGGAGCCCGACAGTTTTTTCAACTGAGAAGCGACGGCAATCGCATCTTCTGCGGTTTTGCCCCAGGCAATGTGCCGTTCTCTTTCTTTGATCAAGAGAAATCTCTCCACCAAAGTGTCAAAATTCTCGATCTGGTAGTTCGGGGAGTTGGCGACGATCTCCTCGTTTTCAACGGAAGGAATGAGCTCTTGCCCTAGGTTTGTTTCTTCAAAGTGCGGGCTGCTGGGTGATGCTGCACACGAAATCAACAATGTGAGGGTGCCGAGCACAGAAGAGAAAGTGAAAACCAACTGAAATGAGGACATAGTTCAGAGCTCCAGAGTCGCCGCATTCACTCGGCAGAGTGATGCAAAAAGCGATCCAGAGCTTCGGGTTGGTCAAAAAAGCGCTCGGCTAGTCTGCGATGCCGCGCACCTGGAAGCGCACCACTTGCGAGGAAAGGATGCGGCCATCGATGTCGCGAACAACAATTTTGCTGGCTCGGTGTTCCCCTGCGAGAGCCCCTTGACGGGTGAAGGGGTGAGTGAATTTCTCCCTTTTTCTGCGGGTGGGGTCCACCTGTCGCTTCATCACAAGTTCCCAGGCGGTGCCATCTACAAGGGCACCTGGAGCAGCGTCTTGGTAGATCTCAATGGAGCGCACATCGTCGGCAATGAGCAGAGAAAAGGGAACATCGAAGTTTTTGTAGCTGCGACCCAGCTCTGGTTGGCTCACAAGAAGTTGTTCGCGGGCTCGAGGGGCAAGGGGAGACTCGAGGACTTCCCAAAAGTTCTGGGAGTCCCAAAAGTGGGGCAAGATCAGACTCGCCTCCCCTTCAACAAGGGAAATGTTCCGAGCGCTTCCCTCCGCAGCAGTGAGTTCCTTCACATGGTTCCGGAAAAAACCGGGCTCGGCCATTCGGTTTTCGGCTTCCACGCCCCCAAAAAACTTGCGCAGTGTTTGATCAAAAATGTTTCTCACGAGCCCGCGGAGTGCGGCATATTCAGGAAACTGCAGCCAGCCTGGCCGAAAAGTCTCCGGAGAATGACCGGCATTGCCCGACACCGCGAGCACAATGGTGTTCTCCAGTGCTTGGCCATTCCAAGAGAGATCTTTCACAACGGGGTAAAACTGGACGGATTCCAAAGCTCCCTCAAGGGTGTGTGTGGCCAGGAAGTGCACCGGAGTTTTTGTCGTTTTTCGGAAGTGCTCCAGGCAGATCAGGTTTCCTGCCGGACACCACACCACAAGAAGTTGAGGAGTGTCCTTTGCACCCTTTTCTCCTGTGGCTCCCTCTTCGGGGCCGGCGAGGAAAAAGTCGGAGCCAAAGTCACGGCGGAATCGGAATCCATTGATGTACTGTGCTTGGCGCTCGTCAAGATCCCCAAGGCTCACACGTTCGCTTTTTGCAAGTGGCGGAACAGAAATGGTGCCGCCATCGGAAAGGCTGGCCGTGAAACCGCTATTGTACGTTTCGATGAGCTCAACGAGCACAGTGCGGAGACTCAAATCGCGGATGTTGGGGTCGTCGGAAACTTGGCCCACAATGACGTGTGCCGAGAGCACCAACCAATCGAAGGCATCTGTCGGTGGGGTTGCGTCGGCCAGTTCCCGAATTTTTCGGGCAATGAGTTTGACTTGAGCGCTCAGATTGTCGCGATCGATGGGCCCAGTGGAAGAAGCTGGCATGCCGAAATACGAGGCTCTAGCTGTTTGCTGGGGGAGGGGCTGCGACGTGTTCTGGCCAAATTGACTCTGATTGTGAGCCGTCACCAGCAAAACCCGTTTCTCAATTCCCTCTGCTCGGCTGATTTTGGCAATGACAGACTCGCTCTTGGACACGTTTGTGTTCGATTTGAGTTTTTTCCGCTCTGTGCCACAGGAGCTCACGAAAAGTGCACTGCTCACGAGCAAAGCCAAAGCGCGAGCTGGGAAACGAAGGCTTCGGCAACCCGCAAGATGCTTGATTTTTGGCGAGGTGAGGAGGCTTGAATATGGACAGTATCCGTTCTTCATTGCAGAATTTCCCCTTGTGGCAGGTTGGGTCAACGAATTTATCATAACCTCGTTGCTGAAAAATCACAGAGTTCCGAATTGCATGGTGACAAGATGGGTATTTGTGTTTAGTTCCTTTGAAGGGTGCTACCTTGTGCTGACGAGCGAATTGAACACACTTGGATAGAGGAATTTGGCTGAAAATGGCGGAAACTCCTGACACTCCTGAAAAAATGGTCCAGCGAAAGAATGATCACATCGATTTGTGCCTCTCCCGAGACGTAGAATCCACGGGGGAAAATTTTGCCGCAGATCGGCTCCTTCCCGAAGCGGCGCCCCCCTTTGGCTTGGATGATGTGAACACCAGCCAGAAGTTCTTGGGGCACGCCTTCAAAAGGCCGCTTCTCATCACAGGCATGACGGGCGGTGTTGAAAAAGGGCAGTTCATCAACGAAGTCTTGGCTTTGGCGGCTCAAGAATGGGGAATTCCCATGGGGCTTGGCTCGCAGAAGATGATGCTCGCACGAAGCGAGTTTCGGCCGCTCTTCGATGTGAAGAAGGTTGCCCCTCAGGCCTTTGTGATTGGAAATCTGGGCCTGGCGAGTTTCAACTATGGCGTGAAGCACAGCGATGTGAAACGCCTGGTTGACGAGTTGCAGCTCGATGCCTTTGCGTTTCACCTCAACGCCCTTCAAGAATGCATTCAACCTGAAGGTGAAACTCGCTTTCATGGTCTCTTGACTCACCTGGAAAGAGCTTGCGCTGAACTTCCAGTGCCCGTTGTTGTGAAAGAGGTGGGATCAGGAATGACAGGAGAGACGGTGCGGCGACTTGCTGAGGCAGGGGCCGTTGCCGTGGATGTGGGAGGGCGTTCGGGAACGAGTTGGAGCGCCATCGAAGGCATGCGCGGAAACAGTCTCGAAGCCCGACTGGGTGAGCTGTTTCGCAACTGGGGATGGACCACGCGCCAATCGTTGTTGGATGCTGCTGCTGTGGTGGGAACACTTGAGACAAAGCCCGAATTGATTGCCACAGGGGGAATCCGCGATGGTTTGCAGGTTGCTAAGGCGGTGGCACGGGGCGCGCACATGGCTGGAGTGGGCCTTCCGCTGTTTCGGGCCGTCATGACCCACCCCGAAGATCGAGAAGCAGCACTGCAGTCTTTGCAGGGAGAACTTGAGTTCTTTGACAGAGGGCTGCGCATTGCAATGTTTGCGAGTGGTTGCCTAGACTTGACCCATTTGGCTGCCAGGGTGCGGCCCCTTTCCACTGAAAACATGAGGTGAATGTGAAAGAGCGAACGTCACAGTTGTCGAGCCGGATTCCAGGTTTTGCAAAACTCACGGGTGAGGATCGGGTCAATGAACTCATTGAGCGGGGAGCGCTGAGTGCCGACGAGCGTCCGCATTTTTTGGCAACGGGAAACCTTTCCGTGAGCCAGGCCGATGCGTTCATTGAGAACTGCGTGGGTTGCTTTTCCCTGCCCTTGGGAGTGGCAACCAATGTGATTGTGAACGATCAAGAAGTTCTGGTGCCCATGGCGGTGGAAGAAAGCAGTGTTGTTGCAGCGGCAAGCCATGGAGCCAAAATGGCCCGCTCAATGGGCGGGTTTTACGCCGAACCCACCCAAACAGTGGCCACCTGTCAGATCCAAATTTTCACCGATCCTCAGTTTGCCCTGGAGAGCGCCTTCGTGAAGGTGGAAGGGCAGGTCATGGACATCGCGAGTTCATGCCACCCCAGTTTGATCGGTCGGGGTGGAGGAGTCATTGGCATGGAGCTGCGATCATTGCCGAAGCCAGGGCATTGGGTGCTCCACATTCATGTGGACACCCGCGAGGCTATGGGAGCAAACATTGTCAACACTGTTGCCGAAAAAGTGGGAGATCATCTCCGGGGGTTGTTTCCCTGTGAGGTGGGTCTGCGCATCCTCACCAATCTTTGCGATCGGCGCATCACCACGGTCAACACCAAAGTTTCCTTTGAGGCTTTGGAGATAGCGGGATTTTCGGGTGAGGAAACAGCGCGGCGGATTGAGAGCGCCTGGGAGTTTGCTTGGCTAGATCCGTACCGCGCAGCCACTCACAACAAGGGAACGATGAATGGGATTGACCCCGTTGTGATTGCAACGGGCAACGACTGGCGGGCTGTTGAGGCGGGATGCCATGCCTATGCAGCTCGTGATGGTCGATACCGCCCCATGACCACATGGAAAGTGTCCGATCAGGGGTATTTGGAGGGATCGATTTC
>JANQPW010000005.1 GCA_028285285.1 Silvanigrellales bacterium | reverse complement strand
CCAAGCCCGACAGCCCCAGGCTAAAAAGTCCAGACGACGAGAGCGTCGTGGTCAGCGCCATCTATCTTGGCTTTGAAAACAACACCACACAGGGCTTTCGAAATGTGGAGATGAGTCTTGGATTCACAGGTGACGGTCGTTCTTCAGAGGACATATCTGCACGTTGCACACCTCAGAGCTCAGGCCGCCTGCTCTGCACATCTGGCCAACTGAAGGCCTATTCACTTTCAGGCTTCCTCATTGCGAAAGGCGGGCAAAAAGTTATCTTTCTGGATGAGAGCGGCGAGGAAACCGACAAGATTTATGTCAGTTATACAAATTGATCTCAAATGAGAGCAGCGGATGCTCCTCTCTAGAGAATTAGGCTATAAAAATCTCACACCATGAAGTGAGGAAGAAAAAATGAAAACTTTGTTCTTTTTGGCCACTGCATCAGCATTGACAGCACACTCATCTTCTGCCCTGGCAGATTCCGTCCAATCCAGTTCTCTGATTCCCACCTGGGAATGTGCCTTTTTCCCGGCGGACTGTTGGCATGACTTTGCAGTTTCCGACGCCAATGCAAGATTCCAATTGAGCATTGAAGCCGACAGCAGTGTTCGCTTCAATCCGCTGCTTGCTCAGTGTGCCTCAGATGGGGAGCACCCATTGACCATTGAAATGAGAGATCTCTTTCCCGCCAGAAAAGTACCAGCTGGGGAAACCTGGACCTCAGATTGGTTCACGGATCCTTGCACAGAGTTCGGCTCAACTGTGAGCTTGTTTCAGCTTCACGCCACCTCAAACGCCTCCAAACGAGACGAAAGCACTGTCCACTTCATATCCGAATCGCAGTAACCTGAGTGAGTTTGGCACACACCTTGCTTCTTTCAGCTCATTCCGCATGAGTCGAGAGGAGCATTTTCGTACGGGCTTCCAGGCACTCCCAGAGTCGACCGAAAAGCTCCAAGCGGTGTTCGCCTGGGACCGCTTCAACTCGATGTATGACTTCACTTGGGAAGGTCGCCAGGCTGCCTTCGGCCCCGAAATGAAAAGCCGAGCCCCATGGACCCGAATTGACGACGTCTCAGAACTCCAAACCGGAGATGTTGTGTTTGGTGGGCGCAAAACTGTTGTGGTTGACCTCAATGGGAGCTTCTATCGGTTTCAAGGTGGATGGAGACTGCCGGAGAGTTACCACGAGTGAGGTCGCAACAAAGAGATTCAAAGGTTTTCAAAGAGCTCTTCCAGTGATCCCATTCGAAAACCGAGAAGCTCGCGGCGCGACCGACCGACGTGTACAAAAAGAGGGTACACGAGGGAGGTCGCAACAAAGAGATTCAAAGGTTTTCGGATGGGATCTCAGACCTGCATGCCGAGGCGTGCCTGCTTCATCACCACAATTTGGCTACACAGATCAAAAAGGTGCGGCTCAAAAGGCATTTCGCCCGAAATGATGCGATCGGCCACGCGCTTGGTGGGTTCCACAAACTTCTGGTGCATGGGCTGGACCGTTTTCTCCAACTGACTCAAAACCGAGTCGCGGGTGCGTCCGCGCTCCCGCACATCACGTCGCAAACGACGGTCAAAGCGCACTTCTTCCGGGGTGTCGATGAAGATTTTCAAATCGATGCGGTTCGAGAGCGCTTCATCGGAAAAGAGCAAGATGCCTTCCAGCAGAATGATAGGCTTTGCGGAAACAATTTGTTCCACGTCGTTGCGAGTGTGAGTGGAAAAATCATACTTGGGCACAGCCACCTCATGGCCGGCAAACAAGCTCTCAATGTGCTCGAGAAGCAGATTGAACTCGACCGAGTCGGGGTGATCAAAGTTGGTGAGCTCACGCTGTTCAATGGGAAGATGCTTGAGGTCTCGGTAGTAGTCGTCTTGTTTGAGGTGAACCACCCGATCGGCACCCAACAGGTGCACAAACTGATTGCAAAACGTCGTCTTCCCGCTTCCAGAACCCCCACACACTCCCAGAATGACCGGAGGTTCAAACTTCATTTTCTTCAAGCCCGTTGCCTCTTGAACCTTGGTTGACAGTGCATGTACGCGAATCGACCTCTGCATCCACATGGTCTCACACCCTTTTCGGCTAGTCTGCCTGAACGCGCTTCTAGACTGAGCTTGGCAGACATGCAACCGTAGCACCGCGGACAACTCGAAGGCCCCCTTGCAAAACAAGGGCCTCTGACTAGACTTGCGCTCATCCAACTGAATTCTGCTTCAGTTGTACCACTTTTCCGGAGAGACTGAAATGACCAGCACCACAAAAGAGGCGCTCGCAAAACTCAAAGCCAAGCGGCACGAAACCTTTATGGGTGGAGGTGAAAAGCGCGTTGCTTCGCAACATGCCAAAGGAAAAATGACGGCTCGCGAACGCATCTCTGAGTTTCTCGACGCGGGTAGCTTTACGGAGCTCGATGCGTTTGTGGTTCACAATTGCACCGACTTTGGCATGGAAAACAACAAGGTTCTCGGCGACGGTGTTGTGACCGGTTACGGAACTGTGTCAGGGCGTGACGTTTATGTGTTCGCTCAAGACTTCACCGTGCTGGGAGGAAGCCTGAGTGAGATGCATGCCAAGAAGATATGCAAGGTGATGGACCTCGCGGTGCAAAATGGCTGTCCCGTGGTCGGATTGAACGACAGTGGAGGGGCCCGCATTCAAGAAGGTGTGGCGAGCCTGGGCGGCTATGCCGATATTTTCTATCGCAACACCCTCGCAAGCGGGGTGGTTCCCCAGATTTCTGCCGTGCTGGGCCCTTGCGCTGGTGGTGCAGTTTATTCACCAGCTATCACCGACTTTATCATCATGACCCAGAGCACCAGCCACATGTTCATTACTGGCCCTGATGTGATCAAGACCGTTACGGGTGAAGATGTGGACTTTGACACTCTTGGCGGAGCCGACGCGCACCAAGCCAAGAGCGGTGTGTCCCATGCCACCTGCGTGGATGAATATGCCACCTTGAAATTTGTGAGAGACTTGCTCGACTACCTTCCCAGCAACAATTTGGAGACAGCACCTCGCACAGAACCTGCTGACAGCCCCGATAGGGCCGATGAAGAGCTGAATTCCATCATTCCTGACAACCCCAACCAACCCTACAGCATGATCGAGGTCATCAGTCGTGTCGTCGACTCAGGCAGTTTTTTGGAGCTGCAGCCACAGCACGCCAAGAACATGATCATTGGTTTTGGTCGTTTGAACGGAGAGTCTGTGGGCATTGTGGCGAACAACCCCATGTCGTTGGCTGGAGTGCTGGACATTAACGCCAGCACTAAGGCAGCACGCTTCGTGCGCTTTTGCGACGCGTTCAACATTCCGCTCATTGTGTTCACCGATGTGCCAGGTTTCCTACCGGGAACTGATCAAGAACACGGCGGTATCATCAAACATGGTGCAAAACTGCT
>JANQPW010000002.1 GCA_028285285.1 Silvanigrellales bacterium | reverse complement strand
TTTCCCAAACCCCTCTGGAGCTGTCTAGTGCAGCAACGAGGAAGATTTTCCCAGAGCAGTCTCACGTCAAAACTGGGAAATTCTCGCCGCATACATTCTGTCCTGCCTGTACGTTGACAGTGTCTTGCGGCTCTGTACAGTGATTTTGCTGATACACTCGACGAGTGACATGGCCCCAATCCGATGACCGTGGAGTCAACTGTTCATGCAAAAAATTCTTGGTTTAGATATTGGTTCGTACTCTATCAAAGCCATCGAGATCCTCAACACTTTCAAAACCTACAAGGTGACCAATTTTCATGAAATTGTGATTCCTGAAATCGAGGGGCTTGATCAGTCTGCTGTGGGTATGACTGCGGTAAAGCAGCTTTTTACCGAAAATGAGATAGATGTCGATCGCACCTACACTGCCATGATGGGCCTTCTGGTCTCCATGCGGGTCATTCAACTGCAGAACATAAAGAAACGAAATGTTCCGGCCATTGTGCTCAACGAATTGGAGAGCCAGGCCCCCTTTTCAATTGACGACACCATCATCGATCAACAGATCATTGACGTGAGCGATGGGACCACTACCGTTTTGGCGGTGATGTGCCGTAAAGATCATGTCGAAGCCTATCTCAATGGCCTCAAGGAGCTTGATATCGAGCCTAAGGTCATCGATGTCGACTACCTCTCTTTTATGAACCTCCTTCCATTCTTGAACTTCGAGGAAATAGAAATTGAAAACCCCGATGGCAAGAAGCGAAGTGAAGCCCAAACCTCTCGGCTGATCTTAGACATCGGGCACCTGAAGACCTCCATCGTTCTCTTCAACGATGGCCGATTGCTCACAGCTCGAACCATTCGTATGGGTGGACGATTCTTCACAGACTACCTGCAAAAGTCACTCAACGTGAGCTTCAACGAAGCCCAGCGTTTGAAGCACACAGTGAGCCGCATCATGCTTGGCAAAAATGCGGAAACACCAGAAGGGCTCACAAAAGAAGATCTCCTCGTCTCGCGGCAACTCGGCCTCGCCGTGAACGAATTGGTCAAAGAACTGATCCGAACCCTGCATTCCTTTAAAGCGCAGGAACGGGTTGTGCCCGACTCCATTATTCTGACGGGTGGAAGTGCAACCATCAAGAACCTTCCCGAGTACCTCGAAGAAGTCATGCAGATTCCAGTGCGCATGATGGAGTTCGATAGCGAGCGCCTCCACGTGGAAGACCCCGACCTCAGTGTTTCTCCTGCTATTGCCCAAGCTCTGGCCACGGGCCTCAGGGGGGTTCCCGGCAAAACTCACTCACAGATCAAT
>JANQPW010001004.1 GCA_028285285.1 Silvanigrellales bacterium | reverse complement strand
GAAAAGAGGAACAGGACTACCACAAAACTGAGGTAGGCCGGGCCAATGTTGCTTTCCGCGAAGGAGTGCACGCTGGCGATCACTCCGGAACGGGTGATGAAGGTGCCCAAAAGGTGAGCGCAAAGGCAAACATTCCCAAAAACAGCGTGAGCCGCGGGAGCTTGTTGGTTTTGTCAAGCACCAGAAGGCAGTGGAGAAAAGCTGTTCCAGCAAGCCACGGCATGAACGAAGAGTTTTCGACGGGATCCCAGGCCCAATACCCAGCCCAACCGAGCTCCACATAAGCCCACTTGCCCCCAAGGAAAATGCCCACAGTGAGCACGGCCCAACCGGCGAGCATCCAGCGCCGAACGCTGATGAGCCAGTCGCGGCCCAAACGACCTTTGATGAGGGCCGCAGCTCCATAGGCAAAGGGAACAAGCAGAGCACAATAGCCCACAAAGAGTGAAGGCGGGTGGGCCGCCATGTAGGGGTTTTGCAGCAGCGCATTCATTCCGGATCCATACTGTCCCACGGGAAACTGGCGTGCCAGTGGAGCGGACTCCCAGACGTTGAGGAGCATCATGAAGGTGTGCGGCAGAGAAGTGGCCAGCACCAAGGCACCCATGAAGACCATGTTGGCTGGGCGCACGGTGAGCAGAAACATGGAGCCCACCGATGTGAGAATGAAGGTCCACAGCAGATGGCTTCCTTCAAGCGCGCTCCAGAACGATGTGAAGAGGTAAATAAGAGGCATGTCGACTGCCGAGTGACGAAATGCATACTTCACACTAAAATCGTGGCTGAGGATAGCTCCCCAAAGTGCGACAGAGGCAATGATGGCACACACGTTCACGCCAACAAGTGCGTTGCGTCCACTGAGCGCAACATTCAGTTTGTCGCGCGACAGACCAATGGCACCCGCCAGCATGGCATAGAGAGACAGACAAAGCCCAACACACAGAGCAAAGAATCCAATTTCAGTCATTTGACGTCCTTTTGCTGCTTGGAAGCTGGTGCTTCTCCGGCAGTCACCAAATCACCACTTCACAACGGGAGGGAGAGAGCCGAAGATGGCCTCCACGTTGCCCCCCGACATGAGACCAAAGCGAGTGCCCCGATCATACACGAGATTGAACTCAGCATAGCGTCCTCTCCAGTACAAATGCTGTTCTTTCTCTTCATCAGTAAACGGAGTTTCGAGCCGACGCGAGAGAATCTCCGCGTAGGCACGGCAAAATGCTTCTCCCACGAGAGTCAGAAATTGGGTTTCTTCGGCGTCAGAAATCTTGATGTAGTCAAAAAAGATGCCACCGACACCGCGAGTTTGGTTGCGATGCGGAATGAAAAAATACTCGTCGCACCAGTCGCGGAAGCGAGGGTAGTCCCCCAGCGGGTGGTTCTCGCAGGCCTCTTTGAGAGCATTGTGAAACAGCTCCGTGTCTTCTGCCTGGGGAATCATGGGTGTGAGATCGCCTCCTCCACCAATCCAGGTTTGTTTGTCGGAGCCCTCTCCCACTGAAAGCACCCGCACATTCATGTGGGAAATGGGTGCGTAGGGGTTGTGGGGGTGGCAAATGAGGGACACCCCACAGGCCGTGAAGGGTTTCCCAGCATACTCTGACTCAATAGAGGGGTATTTATCGCCCACGACCAGGCTCATGTTCACAGCTGACTTTTCGATTTCACGCCCGCGGATTGTGCTCATGACACCCCCGCCCGATGTGGGGCTCTTGCCGTCGGCGTCTTTGGTCCAAGGCTTCACTTCAAAGGAGCTTGTCGTGTCCATAGCTTCTAAAAATAGCCGGTTGATGTTGCGCACATAGAGAAGGTTGGAGAGGGCAACGGGGTTCACGGGGCAATGGGGCTCTCTGGCTGCGTTGAGCAACCAAAGGGGGTCGGAAGAGGCGTTTTCCAGGAGGGGGTGCCCGCTGCTGCTTGAAGAAAGAGAGGGAGTTTTTTGAACGCGCTCAAAGCGCTGCTTGGCAGACAATTGATCGCGTTGGGAGAGGTGTTCACTCATTGCGGTCCCCTTTCTCGGTTGGGCCGGTTCAAGTTGGTGCGGAAAGCTGCAGCATTGCCTGTGCGATCCGCAAGCCCTTCTACACGAAGTGAAACGGAAAGTCCTGCAGAAGTCGCGAGACACACGGTGATTTCTCCTGCCTCCCCAAGAGAGAATTGATGTGAAATGGTCCTTGGGATATAGCTTTGCCACGTTTTCGGTGCAGGGGGATTGAATGAGCCAGGTGCGGCAAAGGGGAATTTCTCAGGGAGATGTCAAGCCTTCGCTTGATGAGCCTCAAGCTCGGCCCGTGCAAAATGCCTTTGCCCTGTCGGTGCGGGCACTCATGAAGCGAGATGGAGTGAGCATGGCCGAGCTGGCCGGCGATTTGGGCCTCTCGCTGTCCACCCTCAAGCGCCTCTTTCGATCGGGAGATCCTTCTCTCAAGGTCTTGAAGCGCCTGAGCGAGCTGTTTTGTTTGAGCTTGGAGAGCCTGGTGGCCATGATGGAGCAGTGCCCTTCTCCCGATGAGTACCTCACCGAGGCTCAGGAAGAGATGCTCGCTCAAAACCGACGCTGCTTCGCTTTGGTTGGGCTGCTGCGCCAGGGATTGTCACTGCGAGAAATCATGGAACGTCACAACCTGCAGAAAAGTGACGTTCTACCGGGTGTCATGAAGCTCGAAAGCGTGGGCATTTTGAAGTTTTCACCACGCTCCTTTTCGGTTCGTTTTTTGATTGAGCCCGATTTTGCTATTCGTCCCGAGGGGCCATTGGCACAGGTTTCTGCCCCCCATGTGTGGCTCAATGCGGCCGAGAAGTCGGCTGCACGAGTGCGGCGCGAGCTAGCTGAAGGAAAAGCCCCGCGCATTGAAGGAGCAGCCTTCCAGGTGAGCCGCAATCAGTTGGAAAAGTTCCGCGTGGAGTTGCGTGAACTCATCGCGAGCTGGCGCAAGCGTGCGCGCCATTCCCGAGTGCTCGATCCTGTGAACTCGGGTCCGGCCTTTTTTCTGGCTGATCTCGACTTTATGGAGCTGGATATGACAGCTCCCGAAACCTGGGGAAGATAGCGGGCAGAACTCTCAGAGAGGGCAGAAGACGAGGTTGCGGCTGTTCACGAAGGCGGCCTGCTTCTCGCCTGAGGCATCAAGCCACGACACCCATTGACGATTGCCCCAGATTTTCTCCTCTTGAATCAAAACCGGCGTCCCCTGTTCCAGCGAGAGATGGCCCAACTGTGCATTTTGACCGTGGCGATTGGAGTAGACGGGAACACTGTTGTTTGCTGGCCCATAGCCTGTTTGCTGGCCATCTCTTTTCACAAAACGTATTCGGGGGTCAGTGATTTGTGGGCAGTCCTCGTTCTGGTGGCTTCCCCGAACGGTTCCATCACTTGTTTGGACAAAAACGGTATCTGCGGGGTCTCCACTATTGCCAGAGATTTCTTCGTCGATGTCGTCACCAGACGTCCCTCGCTGACCGGGCAAATCTGCCTCGCTGTTCCGATGAGGAGCCGCATGTCCGCTCGCAGAACCCCACCCGCCAGAGACCTCGGACCCACCGGATGGCTCTTCTCCTCGGCATCCCATGGCCAGGGCCAGAAATCCAAAGAGAACCGCTGCCAGAATAGTGTGGTGTGTCGTTGCTTTAAACTGGTGCATCTCTCGGCTCCCAATGTGCTTTTCCGGGTTGAAGCGCAAGTGGAAAAGCTCCGCCCTTCCGGAAAGGCTATCGGCAGGGAGTCGGCGGGGCTTGAGCGAGAAGGAAATATCTTGCAAAGGTAGGACGTTATCTCACGCTGAAATAGCGTCCAAAACGAGCACCCCAGCGTTGGCAGTCAACGGGGGTTGGCCCTTCGGGCAGGAGCCGGCGCGCGTAAGAAAACTCAGCGATCCCACGGTTGGCAAAGCGGCCCAAAACGGTGCCATCGGCTCGAGAGATCGTCGCGGAGTACTGGGGGAAGCGATATTGGATCACAAACAGCGACACGGGAACTGTGAGATCCGAAAGCAGACTTTGTTCTTCCTCAGCATTCGACGTGAAGTTCACTTCCACTTGATGCTCTCCGTCGTTCAAGACGATGCTGCCGGCTCGGGGCATGCACTGTCTGGCGGTTTCAGACCAACCCCAAACACTGTTGTTGAGGCTGATTTGACCGGCTTCAGCCGAAAATGTTTTGTGCTGTTCCTGCCCATTCTCGTCTGTGAAAAGGGCTTCGGCAAAATCCAGCTGTGAAGACTTGTGGTAGGTCTGTAGCGTGAAGCTGAAGTCACCTCCTGCGGCTGGTCCATCGGTGAGTCGGCCATGCCCAACATGAAAATCCCAACCATCGGGAACAACGGCATACTGACCGAAAGAACGCTCCCGGTAGCCCCAAGTGTCGAGATGCTTAGTTTCTCCAGACAAAGTGTCGAAGATCTCTCCCTGCACACGAATGCGCAAGCCGAGGGCGTGCACGGTCCAGTGCTCTCCAGGGAGATAACCAACGTCGTCTCCCCGTGTGGGCGCAATGGGCTCACTGCTTGGTTCAAGGCGAAGGTTCCAAGAAAATCGCTGATCTTGCCCAGTGAGAATCAGGGTTTCCTCCGAAAGAGCTTCACATTCGGGAGAAGGTCTTTCACACGACACGATCTTCACGAAGGAGTCGCTGCTGTTGGGGCCAGCCTGGGTGAGCAGATCGCTCGCATCGCCCGAAAAGTCCTGGAGTGGAAAATGAGTGAAGGTGCTGTGGGGCTCCCAGCCCCCACCCGACGACACAACGGCCAGGTTAGCTCCCGTGGGCAACACCTTGGGGTCTTCTCCCAACACGGCTCGAGGGTTGCTCAAAACAAAGCCGACAACAAAACGAAGATCGCTGTTGTGATCGTGCACCTGAAAATAATCCCACTCGAGGCTGAGCACATCGAGTGCTTTTGAAGAGGGGAAGGATGGCTCCAAGACCTTCCACCCCTGACTCCACGAAGTTCCACCTGGATAATCCTGTGAGAAGCCTGTCGCGGGAAGAATTGATGCAAAAAGGCCAGTCGCCACTGCCGTGAGGGCGGTGCGCTTACCGCGTTGAAGAAGGGGTGCAGTCGTCATTTTTGTCACTCCTTGAGCATTTGTGAGATCGTCTCGGGTTCAAAGCGGTTGCTGGTCATGCGAAGCAACAGCTATTGAAAATTTCAGATAAAGATGCACAGCCTTCGTGACAAGGAGCGAATCGAGGAATCTTCAACTCGCTCAAAAAAAGACACATTTCTCTCGTTTTAGGTCCAAATTTGAACCCCAAACGGGGGAGGTTGGCACAAAAGATGCTCGCTTTTATAGCACATTAGTGGGCGTGCGCGAGAGATTTTTTTGGCGCAGAACAAAACTTCTTGGTTCCTGCATTTTGTCTATTAGGGGCCTTGCACAGGCCTCGGAGCGTGTCGTTCGAGGAGATTCTCATGAAAAAAGTATTTCTGTTTTCAGGTGCTTGTGTAGCACTTTCGGCCCTCTTGGGTTGCGGGCTCATGAAGCCTGGGCTGGGCTCGTTGTTGAACGATGAAGGAGATGACAACCCCTGGGGAACCCTCGATGCCATTCGAGCTGATGCTGTGATTCCTGATTACACTGTAGACGATCGGCGTCTGGTTTTGGAGCAGGCGCGTGTGCTCTTTGAAGATGTCTATGTTCACAAAGATCTGAAGAAAAAAGACCAAGGGATCCATGCAACGGCGGAATTGAATGCCCTCGAAAAGCGCCTTTCGGAAATATCGGATGAAGAGTTCCACAACCAGATGATCCGCATTTTCGTGACCCATGGCGACCTCCACATGAACTACTACCTTCCGAAACCACACAGCTGTTATTCGGCGCTTCTCCCCCTTCGGCTGCGGCGAACCTACGACGACGGACAGTACCGCTTTCGTGTGGAGTCTGTGGGAAGGTCCGATGAAGATTTTCCGGCAGAGCTGAAGGCCAAGGTTGACAAACTTGGTCTTCAGGTCGGGGATGAAGTGGTGAGCTACAACGGCCAACCCACTTTTCGTGCCGTTGAAGCGCGTTTGGGCACCTCGAGCGGGGCCGCGGCTGATCCAAGAGAGCGAAGAGCTCTGGAGCAGCTGACCGGCCGACGCGGACGCCTGTTTTTTCTCCCACAAGAATCTGCGGTGGATCTCCAGGTGCGCGGCGATGACGGTGAGCTTCGCTCGGTGAGTGTTCCGTGGCTGTCAAAAAAGAATCTCGATTGTCTCAAGCCTGAAAGTGAAGAGGAAACAGCTCGGAATTTGGCAGTGGCGAAGCGCGGGAAACACAATGACAGGGGTTACCCAGAGTTTTCGATGAAAAGGGCCCCCCTCATCGCTGACCTTCTCGACACGAAAGAGCCCGACTTAAAGTACCGTCGTGTTTCCACACCCAGCGGTGAATTGGGGCACATCCTGCTGGAGAGTTTCTCTCCAAGGAAGCTCCGCGGGCAAGCATTGTTCATTGAGGTGGCGCGGATTCTTCGAGAGCTGCAAGACACCGATGGGCTTGTTTTTGACGTGCGGGACAATGGTGGAGGAAACATCACCATTGCGGAACGCCTCGTGCAGTTCTTCACACCGAAGAAGCCCAAGCTCTATGGCGTGCGAATGCTCGACTCTGCCTTCAATCGCCAGCTGATCCAAACCCATCCCTGGCTGGAAAACTGGAAAGATGCTCAACCCGCCTCGCCGGCCGATGGGTTTCTTTATGGCCCGGCCTTTTCTAGCGACGCCCAGCTCCAAGACATGGGTCAGTACTACTTCAAGCCCCTTGTGGTCTTGATGAATGCTTCTTGCTACTCTTCGTGCGACATGTTCTCGTCGCTCATACAAGACAACGATGCCGGAACCATTTGGGGTGAAAACCACGCTCAAACCGGAGCGGGTGGAGCCAACGTTTGGCGGCATTCCGAGTTGCGCATGGCTGAAGACTCCTCGCTGAAAGAGCTCCCTGGCGGACAAGACATGCGTGTTTCTTTTCGTCAGAACGTGCGGCCAGATGGGTTTCTTGTGGAAAACCGGGGTGTGCGTGCGGAAAGGATCTCGCAAGTCACCAAGGAAGACCTCCTGCACTCTGACCGGCGCATTTTCGCTGATATTGCCAAATACATGGAATCGCGACGCCAGTTCTATTTGTCTTCTTTGACCACCACCGTCCCAGAGGTGTTTGTGATTGAAGTGGGTGACGACTCCAGCAGTGTCGAGGTGAAATCATCTGGGGTCGATTCGCTTCGTGTGACCACACAGCAAACAAAGACTCTTCCCGTGACCGATGGAACAACAATGTTGGACCTCCCTGAATTCAAGGGCGTTCAAAGCCTGCATGTGGAAGGTCTCCTCGAGGGCAAAAAGACGGCCAACATCAAGCGGCTGTTGCGCAAGCTGGGCGCTTACTCTCCCCTTGGTGCGGGAGACATTCGAGGGGGGCAAGGGGCCCAAAACTTTGCCCAGCATCTTGAGCTCTACAACATGCAGAATGCTGACGAGTGTTGGAGCGTGAGCGGGGATAAACTTGTGACCAACACCGAAGAGAAATACTCTCATAACGCGCTTTGCCATGCGAGCTTCTTCGCGGAAATTGCTCCTGGTGTTCAGGCGAAGTTGAGCTTCCAAGCTGCGGTGCAGATTGAAAAAGACTTCGACTACATTCGTGTGGAAGTGAAGCCTCAGGGGCAGCCTGCAAAGGCTTTGCCCATTCGTTACAACGGCGAAGAAGCTGAAGCCCTCACAGGCAAAATTGAAGCCACAACTTTTGAAGTGGATCTGAAAGAATATGCTGGCCAGAAGGTCGAGGTCCGCGTGACCTTTGAAAGTGACCCTGGAGCAAACGACGCTGGGGCTCAGATCACGGCCCTCCAATTGTCGGCTGAGTAACGATTTTGCCGTTCCCTCCTTTCCTCGCGCTTTCCCTTTTGCTGCGCTAGTGTGCGCGCTGAAAAGCCACTGACATCTGTGAGCAAAAGGGAATGAAAAATGAAGAGCAAAACGACATATTGGTTTGGGGTCGTAGCGGTTTGGGGCGCGCTGGCTTTGCTGGCTCCGGGGTGTGGAGAGGTGAACAGCTCTCCGGAAAGCCCACCAGAGAGCAGTGGGTCGGTGGCGACGGGCGCAACTCTTGAGGAGAACGCCTCAAAACCTCAAAACCCTGGACGGAGCGACCCTGGCAGCCCAATTCCCAAACCCGAAATTGAATTTATGGACTGGTGCGCGCAGCATCTCCTTGCCGGTTGTGAGCTTGGCGAGCCGCAAGAGGGATCTGATGATGCCCTTTGGCAGGTGCTGTGGGGAACCC
>JANQPW010000985.1 GCA_028285285.1 Silvanigrellales bacterium | reverse complement strand
GGCAAAGCTCTTGCTCGGGTAACTCAACAGCTTCTGGCGGTAAATGTGGTTGACCAACCCTTAGAGGCGAGACAGGCCGGTTCGGCAACCCATTGGCTCCGTTCCTGTGCCTCGATTCTGGGGAAGAAAGGCTGCTTAGCCACTGCGGCAGGCCGAAAAGTGGCAACCAGGGTGCAGCGGTTCCTCGACAGGCGGGTGGAGAACTTGGAAGCTTCCCCTGATGAGCGAGCTGAAGCCCATGGAAAACTCCACCAACTGGTGGCCTTTCGATCTGCCCAGCACTCCAAGGCCTTGAAAGCCTACGAGGCCACACTGCGACAGGAACTTCAGGTCGCTCTTTTGAAGTCTGGCTTCGCTCCCGATCTCTGTCGCAAGCAGATCGCTCAGTTGCAGCAACAGGTTCACAAGCGCACGGGTTTGGCGCGGGAACTGAAGAAACAGCAGAGCAGCTGCGGTTCTTAACACAGCTCAAAGCAGGTTTTCCAATAAGGACCTGCGTATTGGGACCACCCCGGAATCACGCAGAAAGATGGAAGTTCGCAGATCATCGCCTTTCGAGGAAGTGATTCACCGGTAAATGTCCCTTCCAAAAGAGTTCGAACGAATTAAGCTTTCCTTCAGCCTTTGCCCATGGTGTTCGCTTTTGGGTCGTTTGGCAGCGGAGCACCTGCAGCGCATCTGAAAAGAGGAGGAAACTTTGAACAATGTGGTCGTGGATTTTATAGAGTTCTACCAAGATCATGAGGGCTTTTTGAAGAACCACCTCCGACGCAGCTTTTCTTTGAGTGATGAAGATCTGGATGACATCGTTCAAGTCACCTTTGTTGAGGTTTGGGAAAAGTTCAATGCGGGAATCGCTTTTCACCACCCGCGGGCGGTTTTGAAGAAAATGGGAAGCTGGCGGGCTCGAGATCACAAAAGACAGATCTTGGGTGTGAGGTTTGACCGCAGTTATGTGCCGTTCAAAGAGACAGATACACTTGTTCATCCCTCAAGTGAGGTGGAGTTTACTTTTGAGCTCCATCTCTTGGAAGAAGTGCTCAGTCGAGTCGAAAACAAGTCCTACCAGAAGCTCATTGAATTGCACTACTTTCAACAGAAGTCATTCCCTGAGATTTCTCGGGAACTCGACGTGTCGGAGAACACACTCTACGGACAACACAAACGGCTGAAGCAAAATCTTAAAAAAGCCTTTCTCCAACACAAGGAAAGGAATGATGCGTGTTACCGCCAACCAAAGGCGACGTAGAGGTAGATTTTGGCAAGAGTGAAGCCAGAGCCCGGCTCAAAAACCAATTTCGTGTGGTTGATTCGCTGGATGGCAAGCAACTGTTTGGCAGGGTGTGGTACCGCCGACACCAGTGCCATCTGCTCTTCGCTCAACGGGGTTGTTGTTAGAGGCCAATTGAGAACGGCTTCTGCTTTTTCGGGTGTGCACAGTCTTTTGCGGTGCAATAGAGCGAGAAGCTCTCGTTGGCAGGGATCGTCTCGTGCGTGCAGGTCAAAACCAATTCGCCTCCTTTTGGGATCACACACGTCAAATTGGAGCAGCAGCGTGTCTTTTTGGCAACAGGCTTGAGCTTGAGAGAGAAAGCCCAGATCGGAGGCAGACAGTTGAAGGCCAAAGATTTCGTTTGCAGCGATCAGATCGTGAGATGTCATGCTGAGGCAGCAGCGCAGCGGTGCGTTTGATCGAGAGAGCATTGTTCCCACAGAGTGGAGTGTGGCGCTTTTTGGCCTATGCTCTAGCAGCTCAACAAACAATGAAATTTGCCAGTCGGTGACGCCATTTAGGCTTTCGAGGCATGCCTTGAGGTTTGCGAGGGTTTGTGAGCTTTCCGTTTCCCGGAAGTTGAAGAAGAGCGCAGGAGTTTGTGCGGCCCCGTGTTCGAGATGGCTCACGTCGTCAAACTCCAAACCGAGGTTGTCAACACTTGACCAACCCCTCTCGTTGTTGAGGCATAGCGTGGCCACTCGGATCGCTTCCTCAGCATTTGTCCAAGCCTGGGCATAGTGCCTGGAAAGGGATCGGAGGCCGCCGTCGTGACGCGAAGCGCGCACAGCAAGGTCACAGATCTTCGAGTCGTTGAGCCTGAGCTCGAGCAAAATTCCCGACAGTGCTGGCAGAACAGCACTCAAGTTCTCGAGGCCACTTTGTGTTTCTGGGGAAAAGAGATGGGGAGGCCATCGAGGTGAAACGTGTTTCAGAAGCGGTGCGAGACTCATGCCCTCACCAATGGGAGGGGTTGAAGATTCCACCCAAGGAGCTGAGCGCGCCCTTAATTTCGCTTGCTGTGTAACCCGCCGCACCCAAAGCCGCTTCCATGGTTTTTTTAGTCATTTTGAAGGTGTCTTTGAGGCCTTTGGCCACGACTTTGGCACCATAGCCGGCGTCTGCCATGGCTTTTGCTACCTGGCCAGAGGTGAATCCATAAGCGGAGCTCAACCCTGACGCCACTTCGTCAGCAGTGAAGTTGGCGGCTTTTAAGGTTGTGGCCAGTTCTTTTCCTGTGAGGTTGTAGGCATCTTTGAGCCCGCCCGAGATCTCTCCCACTGTGTATTTAGCAGCGTGCATGGCTTCTGCAACGTCTTTGCTTGCTGCCTTGTACGCATTCTTGAGGCCTTTGGCCACTGCTTTGGCGGCGACTTTGGCACCCTTCATCACGACAGCGGCCTCTTTCAAGGTTTGTTTGAAAGCGGCTTTGAGCACTGGAGCCAGATCGCTAACGCCCTTGATGATGCCCTTTGCGGCCCATTCAGCCCATTTAGCCACATTTCCCACAATCGAGCTGAAGATCTTTGCAACCTCTTTCTCGATTTCGCTCGCAATGGCATCGAGAAGGTCCGACATTTTTGCGATGTGGGCGTGCACGGTGAATTCGGGAATGGAGAACTTTTCTCCCTCAAAGTCGAAGCCACCCCCCACACTGAGGGTGACATTGTTGCTGCTCACCTTCAGCTTCATGAGTGCATCGACGGTGGCCACAAGGTGGATGGAGCCAAGGCCTATGGAGCTGACCACAGGCAGTGAAATGGTTTTGTCAATGCCATATGTGATCTTCCCGCTGAAGTTGTCCATATCGGTGATCACACACTGCATCTTTTCTGAGAGCACGTTGCCAAAGTCGAGCTCAAAAGACATTTTTTTGTCTTCAATGAGGGCTTTGATCTCGGCTTCTTCCAGCTCAAAGAGACTGGCCTTAGCACCAACGGAGAGATAGGGCTCTTTGTTTGTGTGCAGCGTGAGTTGAGGTCCACCGGCGGGAACAAGAGTCTTTTCCTTGGCCTCTGCCAGAAGCTTCTTGAGCTTGAGTGTGTCACGGATCAGGTTGTTCTTGATGGGATCTCCATTGGAATCCACCTTGATCTGAATGCCCTTGCCATTTCCCGTGAGTTTGAAGATCGGCCCCAGAGAAATGGGAGCAGTTTCAATGACAGCACTCAGACCGTTGTTGATGTCAACACTCACGTTTCCGAAAAAACGGAAGGTGAGAATGTCTACCGCCGCAGAAAAGCCATAAGCCATGTTTGCCAGGTTGCCATCTGGCAACACCACAGGCTTGAGGGGATCGGCAGCCCATTGAAAAGCGAGGTCGGAGATCTGAACCTGAGTCTTGATGCCCGACACTGAGTTCGTGAACAGCGTGAGAACAGTGGGCAGCTCCATTTTTGGGACGTAAAACGAAAGATACTCGGGGTGAGGTTCTCCATCTTTGCTGCCAACAACAATACAGAAGTTGTTGTCAGCCAAGGCAACGGGGGCTTTTCCAGGGTCGCCGATGTGAAATTTGCCCTGCAGGCCCATGGCGAAAGAAGGGGGTTCAAAGAACAGGCCCATTCCAAGGGCAAGTTCATCGAAGTGGAGCCCCTTCATAAATGGGGGAGCCGGTAGGGAGGAGCTCTTGTCTTTGAGTTCGATTCCCACATGTGCTTCGAGGTTGTCGATGGTGAAGGTGGCAATGGCGTCCATCTTTTGGCCAAACACTGTGAAGGGAAAGTCTCCCATGATTTCGAACACAACAAACTTAAACAGGGGGTTGATCGAAAGCGAAACCGTGGGTTGGTGGATTGAGATCGTTTTTGAGTCTCCGATGGGAATGGGAAGTGTGGGGAAAAAGGCCGTCAGTCGGGTTCCAAGAGCGCCGGCATCAAATTGATAGTGAAACACGATGTTGACAAGGATCTTGTCGTCTTTGAGAAGGGAACGGAAGTTTTTGCTGACTTGGGGGCTTTGTGCCGGCACCTGTGACACATCAACAACTGCCCAGAAGTCGATGTTCCCATTGACGTTGCTAATTTCCACGTTGGAGACCGCGATGTCTGGCAACTCGGAGGGCCAAGTTCCTCCCAAGAGTTCAACCAGTTTGCTCAGGGAGTAGCTGCGAGTGCCTGCTGAGTGAGGTCCTTTGTTTTCCGCTGTGGCTGTGATGCCCATCATGTAGGTTTCAAAGGTGGCCGATGAATATTTGGCTTGGCTTTTGAAGAACTTGTTGACCTTGTCAATGATGCTCAAACTGCCAATGCCCTTCATCAACGTTCGAAACTGCTCGGTCAGAGCATCTTTTGGGTTGTCTGCCAGAAACTTGATGAACGCAAAAGTTTGCGTCATGGCTGTGAGATTTTCTTGGTTCACCGTAAAAGATTTTGTGGGCTCCATTTGCAGCCATTCGAAACGTGCAATGGGGCTGTCATCAGAGGCTTGTGAAACAATAAAGACGTCCGCGAGCTTGTGCACAGGTTGAAAGCTTGCAGATTTTTTCGCGGCAACGGTGCCCATTTTGGTGAGGGTGCCAAAATAGT
>JANQPW010000983.1 GCA_028285285.1 Silvanigrellales bacterium | reverse complement strand
ATGCGAACCGCTCCGAACTGGTCACGCTCAATCTGCAAACCTATCCACTGAGCAGGGAACACGTATGAATCAACTGGGTTGGTTGTCTTTTACAGCACTCACCTTCTTTACCCTCGCAGTATCGACACCAGCGAAAGCGAGTGGTCGCATCGTGGGCAACGGGGGGCACGGAGTTGTTTGCACCGTTGACGGCGTCACAACGTATGAGGTTTTGGATCACTACGAGGCCCGAGTCTTTCGCGGCACACAACCTGATACTGGTGATCCCTTCGGCACCCTTTTCGAGAGAGCTGTTGAGCTGATCAAGCGTTGGCATTCTGTTGACCCGGCGAGGACCAGAGATCTTTTGTCGCGGTTGAAATCTGTCTCTGAGCGGCATGTCATCATTGACAACTTCGACCTAGAGCCCACAGACGACGTGGGAGATGTTCAGCTGCAGCGGGGTTGCCGCCTTTTTCAGCTGGCGGTTTATCGAGAACCAGACTTCCCCGGCGATCCGGTGCTCACCATTTCAAAAGAGATGTGGGAAAAGCTGGATGACGCTAATCGGGTTGTTTTGTTTGTGCACGAAGCCGTTTACCAGGCATTGCTCAGCGCAGGTGTTTCCAATTCGCGTTCCACACGCTATTGGGTGAACCGGGCTCTTGCCAATAACTTTAGTGATTTTGCAAAAGACTTGGAGAGTTACCTTGAAGCGCTTCAGGCAACAGGCTTTCAGCAGTTTGTCTTTTCTCGGTGGAACTTGCCCATTCAGCTGAGTGTTGATCAGGTCACTTTCACGCGCGATGAAGTCACACGGATCAGCCGAGTCGACTTTGCACTGCCGCTTCAGGTCCGTTCAAAAAATTGGTCGGGTTGGGTTTGCAGTTTTAGCCCGCGCTCCTATGTTTCGCGCTATGAGGCGCGCAGCCAGTTTGACTTCATTGAGTTTGACTTTCATTCGTCACCAGCTTCGGGGCTTGAGTATGAAATTCAATTTCAGTCAAAACAGAAAGAAGAGTGCTTTGAAAATTCGGACCGGCTTGGGGCGTGGATCAAGCGAGAGCAGTATCTCGATCGTCTTTTCGCGACCGGTGGCTCCCCGATTCACTTTTCAAAGTCCGGCCCACAGGGAGTTGAAGAGAAAACTCTCCGGAGCCTGAAATTTGAGGGCAACGAGCTCCCCACGGTTGGCGATCGCTGACTTCCGCAACCACCCCGCAAACACTTTCTTGAGGAAACAGCCCTATTTCTTTGGTGACAGAATTCTCTCCTGGTAGAAAAGAAAGACAGCGAAAAATTGTCATTCGATCTGCTTCTGGAGGTGTGATGAAGCGCGTACAGACTAGTTTCATATGTTTGCTTGTTCTCTTGAGCTACGTCCTTTCGGGATGCGAAAAGAGCTCCAAAGATTTCGGGCAATCAGCTCCAAAGGGAGGTTCCTACTGGGGTATCGTTGTGCCCATTGTCATTGGTTCCGTGCTTGTTAACAACACAATCAATCTTGGTTTTCTGAAGGCCACAGAGCACACCAGACAGCAAAGGGCAGAGGCGGAGCAACGACAAGAACAGGTGCGGCAAGAACAGATTCAACGATTCAGTGAAGAGTTCGGCATTGCAGTGACTTCTGATAGAGACAAGCTCGAAATCGTTGCCACCAACGAGATCGTTGACCGCCAACGCTTGCGGTTTGTGGAATCGAACGGCAGGGTTCAGCTCATGTTTGGTGACCGGCTCAAAACAACACTGCCTTCTCACTACACGAGCCTGCAGCAGGTTACGGGTGCGTACGAGGTGCCGATGTATGAGAACACCGACTCTGACGAAGATGGGGAGACAGATGCCGTCTATATTGGTGATGGTCTTTGGGTGGTGACCGACGATGGGAACATTGTGTTTGCGGGTTTTAGAGAGGACAGCTGAGCAGCTGGCTGATTCTTCTGCAGGGAGAATTCAGTTCACCAAGGCAGGGGCCTCCTGTTGAGATCGCTGCTGTTGTTTTGCCTCCGGTTTGCTGAACTGAAAGGCATCGCGTTGGAGGAGCTCATCGGGCTCATAGATATCCTCGGCACGACCGAGGATGTGGTGATCAATTGGTCGCAATGCTGAGTGGTTCTTCGCGTCATATTCAAACTGCGAAAGCACATAGCGCATGGCATTCAATCGCGCACGCTTTTTGTCATCAGAGCGCACCACCGTCCATGGCGCGAAAGGTTGATCGGTGTGGTGAAACATCGACTCTTTTGCTTCTGTGTAGGGTTCCCACATTCCCAGCGAAGCTACGTCCATGGGGCTCAGCTTCCATTGCTTGAGGGGGTCTGTGCTGCGCAGAATAAAGCGCCGGAGTTGTTCTTCACGGCTCACCGAAAACCAAAACTTGATGAGCGTTGTGCCGGAGTCAACCAGCATTTTTTCGAAGTAGGGCACGTGTTTCACAAAGTCCATATACTCGTCGGGTGTGCAAAACCCCATGACTTTTTCAACTCCGGCACGGTTGTACCAAGACCTATCAAAAAACACCATGTCACCTTGTGTGGGAAGGTGCCGGGCGTATCGCTGAAAGTACCACTCACCTTTCTCAACAGGGGTCGGCTTTTCCAGGGCCACAACCCGGGCGCTCCGCGGGTTCAGGTGCTCAGTGAACCGCTTAATGGTTCCGCCCTTGCCCGCAGCATCTCTCCCCTCGAAGACCAAGACGACCTTTTTCCCCACCTTCTTGACCCAGCGCTGTAGCTTCACAAGCTCGATCTGTAAGATTTTCTTGCGTTCTTCGTACTCTCGACGCTTCATTTTTGTTTTGTAGGGGTAGTGGGTGCTGATGATGCTGTTTCTCGAAGCACCCCGAACAGAACTGACGATAGACTCGGGAATGTTGTACTTCTCCGAAACCTCGAGAGGCTCGCGGGTGGCAATTTCGTGAAGCTTTTCAAGCATTTTGACATTATCGTCGATGATCACCGGGCTACTCTCCTTTTTGCGCTGTCCGGTCCGTCTTTTAACGCCCGTTCTTGCTGCTGGCAAGCAAAACGAGTTGCCGCCGAAGACCCCCGTGCCTGAAAGGCTCACTTGCGGAGCAAGGCATCGCCTGCCACCGCTCTGCCGCTTTTGGCCTCTGCATAGGAGATAAACACGTTTCCGGGTAATCCCAATTCTGAGCTGATGGCTTGACTGGCCGCAAGAAGGGTCTTCTCAATGGTCACTTGGTCTTTGCCCTCGAAGCAGAGCAGCTGCCCAACGGGTGGGTGGGTGTCTGCAGGCTGTTGCTCACGCGCCTCATCGCCCTCCAAATAGCACCCTGGTTTGATCTCTTCCCAAATGGTCCGCACATGCCTTTGCTCACAGCCGTAAGCTTCAGCAATGGCTTGATTTGTGCGACGGATGGCCTTTTGAAGTGCTTCGGGGCTTTTTTGTGGAAGCGCTTTTATCTGGAGTATGGGCATAGCTTTTTGCTCCTGCTACTTGGGCAGGCAAAGGTTTGACAGTTCCCTCAAAGGCTTTCACAGGTTTCGGCATTCAAAATTTCAGCGATTGGAGAGACTCAGCCGGCGTTTTCTCTAAATGGGATCTGACCCTGATATTATGGAATGAAATACCTCAAACACCTCTGACATTATGGAGTAGCCTATCCCAAATAACCCTGATATTATGTCATCGAGGGCTGTGCGAAGGAGCTTTTGGGAGGGATGTTGTATCTCAAGCGAAACATAGATGACAGATTAAAGAGCTGGAAAGACTCAAAAAACCGTGCTCCACTGATCATTCGCGGAGCAAGACAAGTGGGAAAAAGTGCAGCCGTTGGACAGTTTTCAAAGCACTTTTCCTCGTTCGTGACCGTAGACTTTGAAATTTCTCCCTCATTTGGAGAAGTTTTTGAAATGACCCTTGAGCCTGTGAAAATCTTGATGCAGCTCGAGGTTCTCGTTAATCGGCGAATTGTTCCCGGTGAGACACTCCTTTTCTTTGACGAGATTCAAGAGTGCCCCCGAGCTCTGGCGAGTCTTAGGTACTTTAAAGAAAAGCTTCCACAGCTGCACGTTATTGCTGCTGGAAGTTTGCTCGAGTTTGCACTGGGAGAGCAGTCTTTTCCTGTGGGCAGAGTCGACTATGAACATCTTTATCCGCTGTCGTTTCAAGAGTTTCTTGCTGCGACGGGAAGGGAAGTGCAGATTCCTCACATTCCAAGTATCGATTTCAACACTCGCGCTCTCGATATGACCGAAACCATTTCGCAGCAACTTGAAAAAGCGCTGAGAGAATACTGTGTCGTAGGGGGGATGCCCGAGGCTGTCAAAGTTTTTTCCTTAGAGAAGTCGTTCATTGAGGTTGAGAAAATTCACGATCGCATCATTCGAAGCATCCACGATGACATCCCGAAGTATACAAATGGAATTCTCCAGCGTAAAAACGTCTCAAACCTTTTGAGGAAAGCTGCAGGCTGTTGCGGAAAACAGATCACCTACACGAAGCTCCACGATGATGACCCAAAACGAAACAAGGTCTCTCTTCATCTCTTGTCTCAGGCCCTCTACATTCACATAGTCAAGGCGGTTTCGGCTCATGGGCTTCCTCTTGGAGCTCATACAAAAGAAAAAAACTTCAAAATTGTTTTCGTTGACCTGGGTCTTGCGGGAAGATTGCTTGGACGAAGTGCACAGAACGTGCTTGAAAAGTCCAACCTCAGTTCAGCATTTGAGGGCCAGCTTGCGGAGCAATTTGTTGGTCAACAGCTTCTTGCAGAATCAGAGGGCAGTGAATCTGGTCGTCTCTACTATTGGAAGCGTGACCAAAGGGGGGCATCTGCTGAAGTGGATTTCATCCTGTCCCGAAAAGGTCAGATTTTCCCGGTTGAAGTCAAGAGCGGAAAGTCGGGAAGCCTCAAAAGCCTCCACATCCTTTTGAATTCCAATAAAGAACTCACAAGGGGAGTGTGCCTCCAAACGCGCTCATCTGTTGCATGGACCGATGATGTTCTTTTTGCTCCGCTTTATGCAAAAATCTAGGTCTTCATCTTCAACTGAGGAAAGATGATAAGGGTCGCACGACTGTTGGTGCAAAAATTGGGGGTGGAATATGGAAGAACGTTTGTGGAATGTCTATTTATCGGGAGAGATCCATAGCGACTGGCGCCAGGAACTTGTGCATAAAGTGGAGGAGAAGGGCATTCCCGTCAGGCTCATGTGGCCCGAACTCGATCATAACACGAGTGATCACTGCGGGCGGCAGATTCTAGGAGAACAGAAGGAGCCGTTTTGGGCCGATCACACCTCGGCAAAGATAAACACCATTCGCAATCGCGGTGTTATGCTGAACTGCGACATTGTGGTGGTCCGCTTTGGAGAAAAGTACAAGCAATGGAATGCGGCTTTTGATGCGGGCTTTGCCGTTGCTTCAGGCAAGTCGGTGATCACGCTGCATGGAAGCGAACATGATCATGCTCTCAAAGAGGTTGATGCGCAGGCCCTCGCTGTGACCCGAAACATTCAGCAGGTTGCTGATATTCTGGCGTATGTCACGAAAAACCCCTTTTAATACAGGTGAACTGAAATGAGCGTCGCAAGGTATCTTCTCGTTGGAATTGTTTCTTTGTTTCTTCAAGCTGTTTCCTTTGCAAAGGAAATTGCTCTCACCTTTGACGATGCACCCCGGGCAAGCACCCAACTTTTTGAGGGGAGCGCTCGGGCTTCAAAACTCCTGCGGGCTCTTTCGGCGGCGCGAGTTTCTCAAACAGCTTTCTTTGTCAACTCTGCTCGACTCGACACGGAGGGACTTCAGCGTGTTGGTCGCTATGCTGCTGCGGGTCATCTTCTGGCCAATCACACCCACAGTCATCCAAATGTGAATGCGGTCTCCGCGGATGACTTCATTGACGACATGCAAAGGGCCCACAACTTGCTCCTTCCCTTGCGGGGTTTTTGGTCAGCATTTCGGTTTCCTTATTTGCGTGAAGGTGACACGGTTGAGAAACGCGATCGAATCCGTGAGGCGCTTCGCTCAATGGGTTATTTGAATGCCTACATCACGGTGAACAACTACGACTGGGAGATGGACCGACTCTTACAGCAAGCTTTGAGAGAGGGGCGTTCCGTTGATTATGATCGACTGAGGGAAGTTTACCTGGAAGTTCTTTTGGCCTGTGTGGACCACTACGATCGGATGGCTCGCGAACTGTTGAGCCACTCTCCTCGTCACATTCTTCTTCTTCATGAAAACGACATCAATGCCCTCTTTGTCGGAGACTTGGTGGAAGAGCTTCGCCGGCGCAATTGGGAAATTGTTTCTCCGCTTGCCGCCTATGATGATCCCATCGCAGCTCGCGAGTCGAATTCGATCTTCAGATACAATCCGGGTCGCATTGGCGAAATCGCGCGTGACAGCGGCCGTAGAGGTGACCTTTGGCACGAGTCGTGCGATGAGGAGTATCTGGCAAGACTCTTTGCCGAACGCGGAGTGTTCTCGGGCGCCGAAGAGATGAAAGAGCGCTGAAAATTTGGACAGGGAGTGGTTCGAGTGGCCCAGTTGAGCAAGGTTGAGTTGTGGGCGGTTGATGAGTGGGGCTTTACTAGCGAGCATCTTCCGTGGGTGGCTCCCGTTGCTGTGGTTCTTCTCGTTGTTCTGCTCTATCTGTTTCTACGCGCCTCGGTGTTTTGGATTTCACAAAGGCTTGATAGACAGAAGAATGGTCTGGTTTCAAACTGTCTCCGAGCCTCTCAGCAGAGGCTGAGCATTTGGATCTTTTTTGGCATTGCAGCGTTCAGTTTTTTGCGCCTCTCTCCGCTCTTTCATTCTGCGAACAGTGCTTTTGAAAAGGCGAGCTTTGCGCTGGTTCTGGTGCAGCTGCTGTGGATTGGCAACGTATGGATTCGTTTTCTTGTTGGACGGGTTTTTTTCAAGGAGGGCGAGGAAAGTGAGTTCTCGACACAGTCTTTGGCAAAAAACCTGACCACCGTGACCCTGGCGGCTGTGTGGATTGTGGCCTTCATTTTCGTGCTCGACAACTTTGGCTTTGATGTTGGCGCCGTTATTGCGGGTCTGGGTGTTGGGGGCATTGCCGTTGGGCTTGCCCTTCAGTCAACCTTAGGAGACATTTTTGCTTCTTTTACAATTCAAATTGATAAGCCCTTTCAAGATGGAGACTTCCTCATCATTGGTGAGCACATGGGAACTATAGAGTCTGTGGGTCTCAAGACCACGCGCGTGCGCAGCCTTGGCGGAGAGTTGTTGGTGTTTCCGAACAGTGTTTTGGTGAGTCAAACCATCAAAAACTACAAAAAGATGTTCACCAGACGTGTGCTGTTTCGCGTGGGGGTTGAGTATGGCACGTCGCAGGAACACTTGGAGCAAATTCCGCAGTGGATCGAAGAGATCGTTCAAGGCCATGAAATCTGTCGCTTTGACCGGTCTCATTTTTGTGAGTTTGGCGAGAGTGCCCTGGTTGTGCAAACTGTCTATCATGTGAGCTCTCCTGAATATCTCGACTACGCTCAGGTCCACGAGAAGGTTCTGCTTGAAATTCGAAAAAGGCTTTTGACCCACAAAATTGGGTTTGCATTTCCCACCCGAACACTGGCTCCCTCAGAGGAACTCATGGGAGCGTTGCAAGGAAACTGCTCAGCACCTCGCCCCACACGAGAACAGAAAAGCTGATACCGTTGCAGAGACTTTCAACAGAGGCTATTGTGGGCGCAATGTTTCGTCACCAAACCGGCTCCCGATGGTATCCTGTCGCGGCTTCTGGAAGAGGAAGGCTATGGCTTGTGAAAGTCAACCAGCTGGTGTGCGCACGCCAAATGGTAAGAAACCAACCGTCGGTTGGAGAGAATGGGTGGGGCTTCCCTGCCTGGGAATTCAGGAGATCAAAGCAAAGATCGACACTGGAGCGCGTTCTTCCTGTCTCCACGCCTTCAACCTCAAACGCTTTGAAAAAGAGGGACGACCGTTTGTGAGGTTTGAGGTGCACCCGATCCAACGAAGCCATGCGCAGAAGGTGGAAATTGAGTCACCCGTTTTGGAAGAACGCAAGGTGCGTAGCTCCAACGGTCATGTTTCCGTCCGACCCGTGATTCTCACCCAGCTCGAACTTCTGGGTGCCCGATGGGATATAGAGCTCACTCTCGCGAACAGAGATGTCATGGGGTTTCGAATGTTGCTCGGAAGGGAGGCACTTCGCACCCGGGTTCTCATTGATTGTGGGCGTTCTTACTTTGGAAGAAGAGCCGCCCGTTCCAAATTGAGGCGTGTTGATCGATGAACGAGGTTGGGTTGAAAATCGGTGGTGTGCCGATAGCTAGACGTTCCCGACAGATCATTCAGTTGCATGCAGGGCAATTGTATGACCAGACAAACCTTTGCATTCCCGTTGAAGTGGTCGCTGGTGCCGAGAGTGGACCAGTGCTTTTTGTGAGCTCCACCATCCATGGAGATGAGATCAATGGTGTGGAGATTGTGCAGCGTCTCTCGAGGCATAAAGAACTGCGACATCTGCGAGGCACTCTCCTGCTCATTCCCATTGTCAATGTCTTTGGCTTCAACACACGCACTCGATATCTTCCTGATCGAAGAGATCTCAACCGTTGCTTTCCAGGTGCAGCCAATGGCTCCCTGGCTTCTCAGGTTGCGCACACTTTCATGGGGGAAATTGTCGCGAATTCAACTCATGGCATTGACCTGCACACAGCTGCTGTCAACCGCACCAATTTTCCCCAAATCAGAGCCTGTCTCGATCACGCAGAAACGAAGGATTTGGCTTTGGCTTTTGGTGCTCCGGTTGTGATCAACGCAAACATTCGTGATGGCTCCCTGCGTCAGTCAGCCTATGAGAAAAACATACCCATGTTGCTTTACGAGGCTGGCGAAGCGCTGCGGATCTCACAGAGTGCGGTTCGTGTGGGAGTTTCAGGAATTCTATCGGTGATGCGCCAGATCTCCATGCTGCCTGCTCGCCCCCAGAAGACGGAGAAAAGGCCCCTTCCCCGCAAGCGCGTGGGCCACCAAGTTGCGCGGGGAAGTTTTTGGGTGCGTGCGCCTGTGAGCGGTATCGTTCGAGCAAAAAAAGGGTTGGGAGAATTGATCTCCAAAGGGGATTTGCTGGCGCTGATTTCTGATCCCTCGGGCCGGGTGCAGGATCGCGTTGTGGCTAAAGATGAAGGCATTGTGGTGGGTATGATCACCATGCCACTCGTCAATAAAGGCGACGCAATGTACCACATTGCCTTCTTCAGCGATGCCTCGAGCGTGGCCGAGCGCATTGAGAATTTTGAACTGGATGATACGGAGCAGATGGGCTCGTTGGGAGTGCTCACGTCGGTTTGATTTCTGAGAAGTGTTTTTGAAGTGGGAGAGTTATCATGAAGCTTGCTATTCTCTCTAGGGGGCCAAAGTGTTACAGCACAAGGAGGCTTCGCGAGGCTGCTGAGTCTCGGAATCACCTCGTGAAGGTACTGGATCCTCTCAAGTTGGCTATTGATCTCGATAAGGGGCAGCCCGACTTAACGTACCGACAAAAGCGACTCAGCACGTACGATGCCGTGTTGCCTCGCATTGGAGCATCTGTTACCTATTTTGGCTGTGCCGTTGTGCGACAGTTTCAGCAAATGGATGTTTTTTGCGCCAACACAGCTCATGGCATTTTAGATTCGCGAGACAAGCTTCGTTGTCTTCAAATTCTGAGCCGACACAATATCGGGTTGCCTCGTACTGTTTTTGTGCGCGATAAGAAGGATGTTTTGCCTGCTATTAAACGAGTTGGTGGAGCTCCTGTGATCATCAAACTGATCGAGGGAACTCAGGGCATTGGGGTTTTGCTTGCGGAAACCAACAAAGCTGCAGAGTCAATTGTTGAACTGTTGCAGAGCCAAAAGCAGAATGTGCTGATTCAAAAGTTTGTGGCCGAGAGCAAAGGGAAAGATGTTCGCGCGCTTGTTGTTGGAGACCAGGTTGTGGCGGCCATGCGGCGCACGGCTCAGGGGCAAGAATTTCGCAGCAATGTGCACCGAGGGGGCCGCGCGGAGGCCATCGAGCTCAGTGAGGAGTATCGCGAGACCGCCATTCGGGCTTCTCAACTGATTGGTCTGCGCGTGGCGGGCGTTGATATGCTTGAAGGCGAAAATGGACCACAAATTATGGAAATCAATTCGTCTCCAGGCCTTGAAGGAATAGAAACCTGCACGGGATTGGATCTTGCGGGGGCCATTGTCGAGTACATTGCTGCCCAGGTTGATTTTCCAGAGATTGATCTCAGACAACGTCTCACTGTGAGTCGGGGTTACGGAGTGACTGAGGTCTACGTGCCTGCGGGCTCAGAGTTTGTGGGCCGAAAAATTGGTGAAACCTTCTCCGAGGAAAAATACATCAACGTGTTGACTCTGTATCGCGAGGGAAAATCTATTCCGAACCCACGCCGTGATAGGGAGATCTTACCCGAAGACAAACTGCTTTGCTTTGGCAAGCTGGAGATTCTGAAGGCCATGATTCCGCCAAAAACACGGCGACTGCGTGCACCAAAGCTCAAGGAGCTCGGCCTCGATGCCTAAAATGAGCGAGGTGATTGCTCGCTTGGAGTCTCATTTCAACGTTCTAGAAAATGCATTTCTGGCAAGTGCAGTGTTTCTTATTGGAC
>JANQPW010000967.1 GCA_028285285.1 Silvanigrellales bacterium | reverse complement strand
AGAACAGCGGAGTTTTGTTTTGAACCTTTGCAAAACTTCAGGTGGCCTGCGGCAGGAGGAGCTGCGGTTTGTCGCTGACCAGGTTGTTGTGGCCACCGGGCTTTGGACTCCCGAATTGGCAAACATTTCTTCTGCCCGTTCGCGGGCTGTTCAACTCCACCATTACCCCCAATTCCGCGATGCAAAACAATGGCCTTCTTTTTTTGATGCTCCCACTCGAGCCTATGGTCACCCGTTTCGCGACGGGTTGGCGGCTGGAGTTGCGCAGGAAGAAACAAGCTTAGCTCCCGGGAAGGTCAAAGATGTTTTCTCTTGGGAGGACTGTCAGAAAAGTCATGAAACTTTGGGCCAGGTTCTCAAACCTTTAAAAAAGCGGCAGCCCACTGCCGCCCTAAGAGCTTGGGACTTTGAAGCTGTTGGCGCCCCCAGGGCTCCAGTGCGGCTGCAAAATGGTGCTTTCTTTTTGGGAGGTCATTGTGGAACTGGTTTTAAGCTTGCTCCCGGAATGGGCATGACTCTACGGCATAGATTTACGAAAGGAGATTTGGCTTGAGCACTCATGGTTTTGGCAAACAGCTCGTTGCTTTGGGTTGCGGGCCAAAGACAGTTGCACTTGCCGTGAAGAGGCATGTCCTGCGTCAAATGGGCTTTTCTCTGCCGCGGCTCATTGTCATAGAGAAACAAGAAGTTGGAGCGCATTGGAAGGGTGACGATGGGTTCACCGACGGAAGGCAGCTTTTGGGAACGTCTCCCGAAAAAGACCTTGGCTTTCCCTACCAAACAGATCTGGGTTCGCCGGAATTCAATGAGAAAGTTGCCGCGGCCATGCTTGGTTTTTCATGGTCGTCTTTTTTGATCCAAACGGGGCGAATGGCTCAGTGGGTTGACCAGGGTCAAAAGGCTCCCCCTCACTCACTTTGGCAGGCATACTTATCATGGGCTTTTAGCCGGGTGAAGGAATCGGTTGACTTTCGCTTGGGAACGGTTACCTCGCTGTCTCTCAGGGGTTCTTTCTGGCAGGTGAAATATGAGAGTGACGAAGGAACATCTCAGATTCGAGCGGATGGGGTGTTTCTTTCTGGGGTGGGTGACTCTCATTTGGAAGGCCGTGAGTGCTCTTCGCGGGTTCACACAGACAGAAGCTATTGGTCTCGGCAAAATCGGGAGCAGTTGAAGGAACAATTGAAGGGTTCCATGTCGAGAGTTGCAGTGATCGGTGCGGGCGAGTCAGCTGGCACGGTCGTTGCCGATCTGTTGAGTCGGTATCCAGGCGTTCATGTGGACTGGATTTGTGAGGCAGGATTGGTTCACAGTCGGGGAGAAAGCCCATTTGAAAATCGTATGTACACAGATCCTGAAAATTCGGGCTGGCATGAACTGAGCTTAGCGCAGAAGAGAGAGTTCATTGAGCGCACCGATCGGGGGGTTGTGTCTCCAGCCGTTCTGGCTCAAATCTCGTCTTTCGGCCGGGTGAATGTTGTTCGTGGTCGAGCTGGTTGCATCCGAACAGGCGCTGAGAATGTGACTATTTCCCTGGAAACCAATGGCGGAAAAAGGGAGCTTGTGACCGAGAGTGTGGTGGTGGCCTCTGGAAGGAATTTGAAACGCTTCGTCTGGAGGCTCTTTGACGAGCAAACAAAGCACCAATTCTTGAATTCGTGCAAAGAAGACTCTTATCCACCTTTTGAGCACATGATTGGCCGTGATTTGAGTGTGAGTGGTTTGGAGGCCAAGCTGTACCTACCAGGCTTAGCCTCTTTGAATCAGGGCCCCGGGTTTGCCAATTTGAGCTGTTTGGGAAGCCTGTCAGATAGGGTCTGTCTTCCCGAAGTTTTGCACAGATCTGAAACAAAGTCTTTGGTAACTCGAAAATTTGCTTCGAGGCATAAGGCTGGATCTCGCGCCAGCCATCTGAGACAGGTGCCACTTTCACACTCCAACGCGGGGGTTTGAAGGGTGGAGGTGATGGAGAGGGCCTCAGAAGCCGCTGTGAAGGGTTTTGTTGAGTTGGTGGGCCCAGAAAGCCATAGCGATGTGGGTCGGTTGCGGCGTCAAGCCTACAATCGAAACTTGGGTATGCAGGTTGCTGACGAGTCGGTCTTTTGGAACCGATCGGATGATCAGAGTTATGTTCTGGCAGCTCGAAACGAAACAGGTGTTGTTGCCACCATGCGTTTAGAGTGCCTGCAGTCTGCTGAGCTGTTTATGATCAAACTCGAAATATCGGAGTTGCCGGATGGTCTGGATCTGCCCAGTGCAGTGTTGAGCCGGGCCGCAACCCGCAAAGATCACCTAGGGTCGGGATTCAATGCCTTGCTGAGGTACCATTGTGTTCGCCTCGCCAGAGATCTGGGCATGAGGCATATTGCGGGAACTTTTCTCGACAATTCTCCACGGCAGCGGTCGATGGCTCGAATGGGTTACAGACTGTTAGAGCACCCCCATGGTTGGAATTCGGCCGATTTTCAAAGCCAAGGAGGTGCCGTGTTGGCACTGCTTGATCTTCAGGAGTCGGCCGAGCAGTGCTTGTCTGCCTGCGCAATAATTGCTGGAGACCTCATGAACGCCTACCCTTGGCGACGAGAGGGGAAACCGCCGCAGAAGTTTGTGGAGGTCATCAAATAGTGAATTCGGACATTGCAAAAGCCACACTTCCGGTGGCAGCTGTTCGGAGATTTTTTGATCTCTATCCTGTGGGCCTTCTCACGGGGTATGTGCTTCTTCACGCTTCAAACAGCTTGGTTTTGAAAGCTCTTTCAAACCACGGTCTCACCACAGGTGAAATTCTCGTTCATCGCGGCATATTCTGTTTGTTTTTGCTTTTGAGTCTCTGTGCTCTGTGGGGCCAAAGTTTGAAGCCCAAGAATAGGCCATTGGCGCTCAAGCGACTCGCCTTGGGAGGTGCGGCTCTCGCCTTCACAACTGCGAGTTACAGTGAACTGAGTGCATCTGCAGCGTCGTTAGTGAATCGTCTGGATGTGGCTTTTTGTGTGCTGATGGGTCCGCTGTTTGGGGCCACACTTCCGAGTGGAAAGAGAAGGTGGGCCCTCTTTGCATGCTTTGTTCCCCTTGGGGGTTTGGTGATTTGGTCAGCATTTGAAGGAACGCTTCTTGGCCTCTCCTTCGGCCTTGTTGGCGTCACGCTTCTTTCATTGAGTTACTTTTTGTTGAAGTCTGCAACTCAAAACGAAACTATTCTTGCTGTTGTGCTGGTTCCATCTGTTGCAATTGTGCTCTTTGGCTCAACACAAATGTACCTTCAGCAGTCTCCTTTTCGGCTGCACGATGCGACAGCTTACCTGCTGTGTGCTGCTGCCGGAGCTATTATGTTCTGGACCTACGATTTCACGGCGAGGCTCTACCGTCGCATGACGGTCAGCCAGGCAGAATACCCGACTCTGTTCTCAGCTCTTCTTGTTCTTCCCGCGGAAGTTCTGCTGTTTTCTCAGCAGAGCAGCTTGCCATACATCGCATTGGTTTGTCTGCAGATCGCCACACTTTGGATTCTCACTCAAGCAAACGAGAAAAAGGAGGTCAGTTCTTCATGAGCATGTCTTCAACTCAACCCACCTTTCGACAGACCCTCAATCGAATGGGAGGTATGTCGCTAGAGGTCGACTCCTTTTCGCAGGCGTTTGTGGATTTTGCGGGAAGCTGCCAGCGTCCAGTGCTCGATGTGGGAACGGCGTTTGGTCTTACAAGTCAGCTGGCCTTGGAAAAGGGAGCTCATGTTTGGGCGAATGACCTCGATTCTCAGCATCTCCATGTTCTCTGGCAGGGTGTGTCTGAAGAGCAGCGATGCCGACTGAAGCTTGTTCCAGGTGCATTTCCTGAAGAGATCAACTTCCCTTCAGGGGTGTTTGACGCTGTGCTGCTAGCACGTGTGCTGCACTTCCTCTCGGGCGATCAAATTGAGAAAGGCCTGAGAAACATCCACAAATGGCTGTGCCCATCAGGTCAGATCTTTATTGTAGGTGTCACCCCATTTCTCAAACACCTCGGCTCGTTTCAGAGTGTGTACCAGAGGAGAATTGAAGAGGGAGATCCTTGGCCGGGGTATGTGGAAAACGTGGGGATGTACGACCCCGAAGGAGCACAGGAGCTCCCTCGGAGCATGAATTTTCTGTGCCCAAAGGCCTTTCCTGCTGCAGTTGAGGCCGCGGGCTTTGAGA
>JANQPW010000966.1 GCA_028285285.1 Silvanigrellales bacterium | reverse complement strand
GCTCAAAGTCAGGAAGGAACTTGCCACAGCTGCTGCTTGGGTACAGGGCTGCGCTCAACGGCCTGGCCGATGCTCCCCTCGGGCTCTCCCCTTCCCTTGCCGTTGAGGTCTTGCGCACCTCGCTGCTCATTCAGCGCACCAACACCACAGACCTGGGTCGCATTTCCCGCGAAAGTCTGGCTTTGCAGGAACTGGAACTGTTCCATCTGTCATCATTGGCCCCCGTTTCACGGCTCGATTGGCCGCGATCATGGATGGTGTCGTTGGGAATGCACCGCTCCAGAAGCCGATCCGGCCAACAGCTCGAGCGCGTTCGCGGGGCCCTTTCCACGGGCTACACGTTCTCTTCAGCAAACTTCAGAGGAGGGTCGCAGGTCCAGTTTTCCCTCTTTGCCAAAGCCCATGCGGGGGCGGCCGCACCAGTGGGGCAACGCTCCACAGCCCGGGGGTTTGCCGCCCTCTCTGCGGTGCCTCTTTTGCGGGTTGACCTGTTTCATTCTCGATCTCGCTTCAGTCTCTGGGGTCGAGTTCCGTTGCTTCAGGGTGCCCCTGAAAAGTTTTGGCTCCCGAGATGGCAAACAACAGCTTCCTTGTCGCTCCGACTCACCCCCGACACGGAGATCTTCCTCGCTCAAAGCACGGAACCCGGGCCAGGCGATCGGCTGCATTTCGGGTGGTCCGCGGGCACATCCCTCTCGTTTTGAGATTGACTCCCGTGTCAAATTCCTGGAAAATGACACACATGATAGACAGAATTCTGAAATCCAGACTCCAATCTCGACCTAAGTCACTGATGTTACTTGGCCCCCGTCAGGTTGGAAAGAGCACGCTCTGCAAAGACTTTTCTCCAGACCTCAGCATCAACCTGGCAAACGAACGGATCTACACCGAGCATCTCAAAGATCCCGGTCTCTTGGAGAGAGTCGTGCTCGCGAAACGCCAAGTCCAGCTTGTTCTGATTGATGAAGTGCAGCGCATTCCCACGATTCTCAACACGGTTCAAGCACTCATCGACGATCACGGTTTGAGATTTTTGCTCACCGGCTCTTCTGCTCGAAAGCTCAAGAGAGGAAAGGCAAACCTTCTTCCCGGAAGACTCATTGTCGAGTATCTCCCGCCGCTGATCTACCCGGAAATTTCAGATGGCTTTGATCTCGAGAGAGCTCTCACGACGGGAACTCTGCCCGAAATCTATCTTCAAGACTATGGGCCGGAGATTCTTGAATCCTACGTGGAAACCTACCTGCGGGAAGAGATTCAAGCGGAAGCTCTCACCAAAGATCTCGGAGCCTATGCCCGATTCCTCGATCTGGCCGCCGAGCTTTCCGGCCAGTACATCAACTACTCGAAAATCGCTTCAGACTCGGAAATCAATAAAGAAACAATAAGGAGATACTTCAGCATTCTTGAGGACACCCTCATTATTGAGAAAATTCCCAGCTTCACCGAGGCGGAGCGGTCGCGTAAAGCACGGCAGCGAGAGAAGTTTGTTTTTTTCGACTTGGGTGTGCGCAATGCCGTGCTCGGTCTCCATAGAAACCGACTGTCTCGCGAACAAAGAGGCTCTTTGTTTGAGCAGTGGGTTTTGCTGCAGTGCATTTACCTGAACCGAATGCAGAAGCACAACCTGAGGCTGTCGACCTACCGCGACGCCAGCGGTGTGGAAGCCGATCTCGTTTTGCAAAAAGATAGCTCCACTCTCCTTGCAGAAATCAAATCGTCCCCTAAAGCGGATGACCAGATGTTTTCAGGACTCAGAAAACTCGAAGCCATTGTGGGGAGACCTTGTCAGAAAGTCGTCATCTACTGCGGCGAACACGCTCAAAGCTTTGGAGAGAGGGAATCTGCCATTCCCTACCAGAGCTTTTTAAATGCCTTCAACGCGGGGGAACTCTGGTGATCAACTGCTCGGCCAACCACGAATACAGCGGCTGAGGCATCAAAGCCTTTGCCACAGCAAAGGACGAAAAAGCCGCCATCATCATGGGAATGATCGCGTCGTGCGACTCGGTCATCTCCATCACAATCACAAATGCCGTGAGGGGAGCGTGGGTGATGGCCGCCAGCCAAGCTGTCATTCCCAGCACGGTGTAGAGAACACTGAAGTCTGGAGAAAAGAAGTAACCGAGCACATTGCCCGTGGCCCCTCCCACGGCCAGGCTCGGCGCAAAAATACCACCACCCGCTCCTGAAGCAAAGGAAGTCAAAGTTGACAAAAACTTCACCACGGGAAACCAAATGTTCAAAAAGGTTCCCGGCTCTTCCAAAAGTGTGCGAGTGGTTTCATAACCTGTGCCAAAAGAATGGCCCTGCGTGACCACTCCCAAAAGCGCCACAAGAAAGCCACAAGCCAGGGGCACACGGTGCCTTCGGCTTGCCACCGACAGAGCGCTGATGCGGATCTTCACCTGCTTCACCAAGTGACAAAAACCCACGCCGCAAACCCCACACACTGCACCCACAAACAAAGCTGAGGTGATCGATGGCCACAGCTGAGGGAGATCGACCTTCACCCAGCGTCCAAAGAAGAGGTGGTTTCCCGCAAGACTCTGGGCTGTGATCCCCGCCACAATGATGGCAAAGATCACATGCTGTTTCACGCGCCCAAAGCCCTTTTCAACCAATTCCTCAAGGGCAAAAGTGATTCCCCCCAGCGGCGTGTTGAAGGCCGCTGCAATGCCGGCGGCAGCTCCCGCAGAAAGAACACTTTCAAACCGAAAACTGTGGCCAAACTGCCGCGCCCATAAATTCACACGCTGAAAGATTGCCGCAGAGATCTGCGCCATAGGCCCTTCCCGCCCGAGAGAAGCCCCGCCAAAAAGAGCAACCATCGCAGAGAGCACCTTCACACCAGCTGTGCGCACAGAACACAACTCAAGAAAGTTCTTTTCATTTGCCCCTTTTTGGCGACAGTTCTGCACGGCCCGCTTCACCTGTGGAATGCCACTTCCGGCGGCGAAAGGCGCGAACTGACTCACGAGATTTGCGGCCACCCAAAAGGAAAGCGGCACAACCAAGAAAGCCAAAAAAGGCGAGATCTCATACCAAGCATGAGAGCGAACCGTAGCCCACTCAAACAGCCGCTCAATTCCCACCGACACCCCGCCAACGAGCACAGCACACACAATGTAGACGGTGTATTCAAGGGTTTTGTGAAAGCCTTGACGCGCCCGCAGTGAAGCGTTGGAGGCCAGGCGTTCACTCAATTTTTTTCGGGAATGAGACAAGCCAGGCACCCGCACACATATGATGTGGAAGACAAAGGGATGAATATGGAGTGCTCATGCTAAGCGGGCGGGAAAGCTTCTGTCAACCAAACGCTACGGCGATCTCGAAGCGTCACTCTTCAAAGACTAAGTCCACAGGGTCGTCCAGCGACTCAATTCCCCATTGTGCCGGATCCGGCACAAGGCTGCGCGCGGTCCAGGTGTTGGTGTCGGTGCTCGACACCAACTCCACATGATCGTCATCGTTCAAAAGCACACGATACCAGTGAATGTTTCGGAGAAGTCCTGCCACGTAATCGCGGGTTTCACGATAGGGAATGAGATCGGCAAAAAGAAGGGGGTCTTTGGTGAGGTAGCGCTTCTTCCACTTCACGACTTTGCCCGGCCCCGCGTTGTAGGAAGCAATGGTGTGCACATAGTTGTTGGAGTAGCGACGCAAGAGCCTGTTCAAGTAACGAGAGCCTGCATTGATGTTCTCCACAGGATCATACAAATTCACATTCTTTCTGCGCATCACCAAAGTGGCCGTTGTTGGCAACACCTGCATCAACCCTTTGGCCCGAGCTGCACTGGTTGCTCGCGGGTTGAAGCTCGACTCCTGCCGCATGAGCGACAGAGCAAAAGCGAGATCCACCCCATTGCCGTATTTTTCGAGTTCGGCACGGTAGTAGCGGGGGTAGAGGTGGTCCAGCACCTCCAAATTGAACTGGTTCTTCCCGTAGCGACTCACAGCACGGTGGAGGGCTTTGATAGAACCACGCGTGAACTCCGCCTCTTTTTGAGCCAAGCCGAGAAACAAACCCTGTTCAAAATTCACCGGCTCTATGGAGCGGATCACATACTTGCCAAAGGCCTTCAACATGCGTTTTTCGTTCCGCGTGGCCATCCATGCAAACAGGAAGGCCGCCAGATTGTGCGCGTCCCAGCTCTGACCTTGATACAAACCCACCCACGGTGACTCCTGTTTCAGAATTCGCGTGTGGAGCTGATACCCCGTGATGGCATCAGCCACCAAAGCGTGAAAAGAAAGGGGATGACGCTCGATCAAGCGCTTCCAATAGCTGTTGAGACCCACATGTCTCTGACCCGCAGCATCGACCACCGATGGCGCATCCTGGTTGTGAGGTGTGCGCAGAGCTTCGAGCAGACCTCTCCAAAACAGGGCCCGATGGGCCTCTCTCCCTCTCTCGTCGCGCAAAGCCGACTCCAACGCTCGGCCCGACTCTGCCAAGCGACTCCGCTCCAGAAGAAGAAGGGCCATACGAAGGTGAATGAGCTCGAAAGAGCGATCTGTGGGCAAAAGACATTGTCGCTGCAGCATGTAGAGGGCATTAATGCGCTCAAACATGACCGGATCGGGAAGATATTCCTCAAGGTTTCTCATAAGGCCAGACCGTGCGGGGGCCGTGGCGCAGGGGGTTTCGGTATGGAGGGCGAACTTGGCCAAGCGATCGGCCTCACGACGCCCGCGAAAACGCAATTTGGAAATGGCCTGCCTGTAGGTCAAGCCCGCCAGGCGATCCCAATCTCTTTGCTTACGAACACGGCTCGGAAAACGCTTGCTGCGTTTGGCAACACGCCCTGCCGCGCGCTCTTCCTGCTGCACGCGGATGAGATCTGCGGCCAATTGTTCCCGCTTTTCAGCCTCCATCTTCTTCACGAGGCGCCTCAGCCAATAGTACGAGCAGCCCAAGTTGGAAGGCTCGGGAAGAGTGTTGTGAATATCCATCTGATCCAGTTTTCTCTTGCATTTTTTCACCAGCTTGCGCTTTTCACGGCGCGATCCCACCAGAGAGACCTTCAGTTCAGAAAAGGCGGCATCTGTGGCTTTGTTGGGTTCCAGGGCTGCGTCAAGTGTGGCAAACAGTTCAACTTCGCTGGGAAACGCAAAGTCAGTGAGTCGAAAAAAGGAGTGGCTCTGGCTCGCTGGCCCCGAAGGCGTCAACGGTGGCTCCGAGTCTACCGGGCTCGATGGGCTCAACCGCAATTTGGAAAGATCGGCGGCTCCTGTGTCGGTGAGAGAGCCCTCAGCTCCTGGGCCCGACTCAGGGCTGGTCGAGCCAGAGGCAATTCGCCACTTGAGCAAAGCTGAAACAGCGGGTTGA
>JANQPW010000480.1 GCA_028285285.1 Silvanigrellales bacterium | reverse complement strand
GAAAGCCCGGCAGCAGTCGGTTGAGGAGTCGTTGAGAGACTCGGCATCATCTCGTGACGAGGGGGAAGGGGAATGAGTGCGGCGGTTGCCGAAGACTCGGTTTTGATTGTGGGAGGTGGGCTCTCCGGTCTCCTCATGGCCCTGCGGCTGACCTCTCCGCTTTGGGGCGGGGTGCCGGGAAAGGCTGTGACCTGTGTGGAAGCGGAAGACTCACTTGGTGGACGACTCAGTTTTTCGAAGGGTTTTCAGAAAGCAGATGAGCAGAAGAGTGACGTTGGGGGAATTCCCCTCGATGTGTTGGGGGCCGGTTGGGAAGGTGTTTTGCGGGCTGTGGAGCAAACACTCACAGCACAAGAGAGAGCGTTTCTCTTGGAGTTTGCGTGTCCTGCAGGCCTGGAATGTCCCAAAGATCCTCCTGAACGAACTTGGGTTGTGCGCAAAGGGCTCACAGAGGCGGAACGCTTTTTGGGGGGGCCTAGTGAGTGTCTCACTGGTAAGGCCGCGAAGAGTTTGAGCGAGTTTTTGGAGGGAGAGGCGACAGGTAGACTGCGGGAGAGCTCGTTTTGGAAAGACTGCACCAAGGCCGTGAAAGATGAATTGAAAGCTCTTTTTGAAATCGCGGCTGGGGCAGAGTTTGAACGGGCTGATTGCGGAGAGCTGAGGCGAGTTCTCGTTCGTCTTTTGAAGCCAGCCCCTCTCTCCCATGCTTCTTGGCCAGATTGGTTTTTTAGCTCATTTCCTCGACTTTGCTTGGCGCTTGCCAAGGTGCTGCGGGCGCGAGGTGTGGATCTTTGCCTGCAAACTCAAGTCCAGCAGCTGCGCCGAGTTGATGGTGGGTATCAGGCTCGTGTCTTGTGTTTGGTGCCAGGGGGTCCAAACCTAATCTCTGCGCGGCATCTTGTGATTGCTGTTCCTCTGGCTCAGGCACTCACGTTTTTGCCCCGAGAGTATCTCAGTCCTTCGGAATCTCGTTACTCGATGAAAGTGCGGCCCCGCTCTCTTGTGGTTTTAGAGCTTCGCAGACCAGAAGCAGCCACAGACTTTCAGGAGCGATCGGAGCTGAAAGAGCCTTGCCAGCTATTGTTTCCTGTTGAACGCACTCAGGGGTTTTTCACTCGGGAAAGAGCACTTTTGATTTTTGCGGAAATAGACTACGAAGTGTCTCTTCAGGCGCCAGGAGTGCGAGAAGTAGTGGGGCGCATCAAACGTTCGTTTCAAAGACTTTTTCCCCAAACGGAGTTGGAGATCTTTTCAAAGGAACGGGGCCCCCGTTTGAAGGCTGCGGGCTTGCCAAAGAGCCCTCGTGGGCATCTCGGAGAGAGATTGGTTTTGGTTCCCGTGGCGCGCTCGGGGCCCTTGGAGGAGTGTGATCGTCCTGAAGGGCCTGGTTTGGGGGCCCGGCAAAACCTTTGGGTTTTGGGAGATCACTATGTTGAGCCCACTGCGGCGTGGCGAGGCCTTTGTGCGGCCGTGGAAGTTGCCTGTATGGAGATCTCCAACTTGAGCTCATTTTCCGAAAACGATGTGAAGCAAACCCCCCTGCAGGAGTCAGATGATGCCGTTTTGGAAAAGGGCTGAGCAATTGGGTCTCACCTTGCCAAGTGAGCTCTGTAAAAACAATCCGAAGTTCTTTGAGGGAACGCAGTGTCAGAAACTTTCTGGCACCGTGCTTCTTCAAAGCGTTTTGAACCAATGCCGCCAGTTGGCTGAGGGTCGCTTCGCAGATAAAGCCCGGCCTCATTTGGCTGTGATTCTTCCGGGGAACAATCCGGCATCTGAAGTCTATGTTTCTCACAAGCAAAAGCGATTTGCTGAGGCAGGATTTGCTTCGACTTTGCATCATCTGCCTGAGTCTGAGTGCACTCCTGAGGTTCTGGGGAAGTTGATCGACACGCTCAACAGAGATCCAGACGTACACGGTGTGCTTCTTCAGCTTCCGCTTCCGGGAAATCAAGATGCCACCTCACTGCTCGACCGCATTTCTCCAATAAAAGATGTGGACGGGTTTCATGTTCGCAACACCGGGTGTTTGGCAAGTGGTCGTTACGATGGGCTTTTGCCCTGCACTCCCTTTGGAATTATGGCGCTTCTGCAGGCCTATGGCATTTCTTTGATGGGAGAGAATGTCACCGTGGTGGGCCGCTCCAACATTGTTGGTAAGCCCACCGCGCTTATGGCTCTCAATGCCCGCGCTTCGGTGACCGTGGTGCACAAGGCCAGCCGGGAAGTTTTCGAACACACACGCCAGGCAGACGTGCTTGTGGCAGCCGCTGGTGTGCGCCACCTGATTGTGCCCGACAGTGTGAAGGAAGGGGCTGTGGTTGTTGATGTGGGCATTCATCGCGATGAAAATGGGAAACTTGCAGGAGACGTGCACCCCGATGTTCGTTCGAAGGCGCGCGCGATCACACCGGTTCCCGGTGGGGTGGGCCCCATGACCATAGCCATGCTGTGTGTGAACACCGCGTTGGCCTGCTGGGCCTCAAACACCGATCTGGCGCAGCGACAGGTGTAGAGCCGCTACGACTGTGTGCGAAACGTTCAAGAAGAAAAATGGGCGCCTGTTGGTCTGAGGCTGTGCGCGCGTGTGGGGCGCACCCAATACATCGCGGCAAGCATGAGCAGACATGCTGTTGCTCCCAACACCTCTAAGAGGGCCATTGATCCTAGACCCCAAGTGCCCGGAGTTGACAGGCTCCAAAAGAGCTGGAGAGCCACAACAACACCAGAAAGAAGCATGCCCGAGACAATCAAAGGACGCCGGAGGAGGTAACGAGAACCTTGTGTCAACTCCAGAAGGAACAGAAGCGCGGCGAAGGCAAACAGATTCGAGCTGCTGCTGAGACCAGCAGCGATCTGCTGCCACAAGACAAGAGTCGAGCAAACCAAAAAACCGGACAGGTAAAAGGCTCTCATCGCAATCCCCCTTTTTCTTTCTTGGGGCGTTACATCTAGAACTCTCTTGAGGCTATCGAGTGTGAGTGATGGGTGTCAAACTGGAATCATGATTGTGACCACAAGATCATCCTGCGAGGGCCAAAAGGGGACATTTTGTCTCTGCATTGCGGAAAGCGGCTTTCTACAGCATGTTTCAGAGCGATAGACTTCTTTTATTTTCCAAGGGCAGAGGATTTGTGTAGATGGGTGTGGGAAGGTCGTGAAAAGGAGTCGCAAAAAAATGTTAAACACTGAAAAAGAAAGCGTTTTTTCAGAATCGCCCCGGCTTTTGGATCGAGTCCCCTACCGTCGCACTCGAACACCGGAGCGACCCATTGCGGCCTCTCGGGAGTTTTACGAACTGATGAATGAGCGCCGCACCATCCGAGAGTTCTCTTCGAAGGCGGTTGACCTTCAGGTGATTCAAAACTGTTTGAAGACCGCTGGAACCGCTCCCAGTGGGGCACACCGGCAGCCCTGGAGTTTTTGTGTGATCACCGACCCTGGCAAAAAAAAGGAGATCCGTGAAGCGGCAGAGAAGGAAGAAAAGTCCTTCTACGCCGAGCGAGCTCCTGAGGAAATGTTGGCTGCGCTTGAACCCTTGGGCACCGACGAGAGCAAACCGTTTCTTGAAGTTGCTCCTTGCCTCATTGCTATTTTTGCGAAGTCGCACGAGGTGCAGGCCAATGGGCTGAAGCAGGTCAACTACTATTCAGCGAAGTCGGTGGGAATTGCCACCGGGATGTTGATCTGTGCACTCCACAACGCAGGTCTCTCCACTCTCACGCACACTCCAAGTCCCATGAACTTTCTGTCGGACCTGCTGGAAAGACCGTCGCATGAAAAGCCATTTTTGCTGCTGGTTGTTGGCTATCCAAAAGAGGGTGTGACCGTGCCCGAGCTGTATCGGAAGCCTTTGGAAGAGATCGCAAGCTTCTACTAGAGGCGATGAGATCGCTGCTAAGCTGATTTCTTTGTGGGAGCCGTTTTCAAGGGCAAGATCACGCTGAACTTTGCACCTTTTCCATGACCATCACTGTGAACTTCCATTTTCCCGCCCATTTCTGTGACCGAGTTGGCACTGTGGTGCAAACCAAACCCATGGCCGTCGGACTTGGTGGTGAATCCATAGCTGAAAACTTTGTTGATCTCATCAGCCGAAATACCGACTCCGTTGTCGATGACCTCAATTTGCAACTCGTTTGATTTGTTCGTGTAGCACTTGATGGTGACAGTTTCATTGGGCACTTCAGCAATTTTGACTGCGTCTTTTGCGTTTGAGATGAGATTCACAATCACCTGCATCAAGCGGCTTTTGTCGAGCAGCAGAGGGGGGAGATCTTCGATGTCTGTTACGAGCTTCACATTGTGGCGTGAAAAGGAGTCTTTTTGCAGCGCAATGCAGGAGTCGACGAGCTGATCCAGTGCAACCTCTTCTTCGAAAGAGCGCACCGTGGCCAAGTTTTGTTGGGCCGAGACAATTTCTTTGATGTGATTGACCCCCTGCTCAAGCTCTTCACTTTCTTTCGACCATGCCTTCCGCTCCTCGAGAATTTGCTTGCCCAGCTCCAGCAGGTAGAGGGCTGCTTGGGGACCTTTGGCATCTGTCTTGAAAAATTCTGCAGGAGCTTTTCCACTGGACTCCACAAGTGAGAAAATCTTTTCAAAGC